>NZ_FRCR01000002.1 GCF_900142995.1 Caldanaerovirga acetigignens
CACGCGGCGTCGCTGGGTCAGGGTTCCCCCCATTGCCCAAAATTCCCCACTGCTGCCTCCCGTAGGAGTCTGGGCCGTGTCCCAGTCCCAGTGTGGCCGTACACCCTCTCAGGCCGGCTACCCGTCGTCGCCTTGGTGAGCCGTTACCTCACCAACTAGCTGATGGGCCGCAGGCCCATCCACCACCGCCACCTAAAAGGCAGCTTTCTTTACTAACCATGCGGCTAGCAAAGTCATCGGGTATTACCCCCGGTTTCCCAGGGCTATCCCCGTGTGGTGGGTAGGTTGCCTACGTGTTACTCACCCGTCCGCCGCTAAGGATGCTTCCAGCAAAGCTTTCAGCATCCCCCGCTCGACTTGCATGTGTTAGGCACGCCGCCAGCGTTCGTCCTGAGCCAGGATCAAACTCTCAGGTTAAATTTAATTCCCAAAGCAAGCTCTTCGCTCGCTTTTCCTACACACCTTCTAGATTGAAACTCTCAGGCGTGGCACTGTTCAGTTCTCAAGGTTCATCTCTTCGGCGGAATTCTATTGTATCATCTTTTGCTCTTCTTGTCAACCACCTCATCTTCAGCTTTTCCGCCGACAGCTCTTTATTATACACTGTAAAATTCCTCTTGTCAACTTTCTACTCGTTTCCGTCCGGCGCTTTCCCGCCGGACGCTTTTATAATATACCACAGACCATTGTCCGTTTTCAAACAGCCTTGTCCATTTTTATTCGCATTTATCGCAGATAATACCAAGTTAACTCTTTTTTACTCATCTATACAATCTTGTTTAATGCTTTTATACAATTCTTAGCTTTGTTTGTTAAAGTTTTAATACCTAGAGCAATAGAACTTTTCTTAAGAATTACATTATATGAATTCTCTAGTTCCTCAAGGAGAAGATTCCATATACTTGATCGTAATAATTACGCCTAAGACGCATAACGCTATTACGTAATAGAATACATTGTAATAATTGCCAAAATAATCAAGTAGCAATCCCGATTTTAAAACTCCAGTAATTGCGCCCAAACCATACGCAGTAAAAACTAAACCATAATTTTGACTATAGTTTTTTAATCCAAACAATTTTAAAGTCGATGTTGGCGCTATTGCAAGCCAACCTCCAAGATTAAACCAAAAAATCGCAAACGAGACTGTATATATAAATGGGTTATCATCCCCAAAAGCAATTAACAAGATTGAAGATAATAAAATAAGTCCATACGAGAAAAGCATTGCTTTTGCAGGAGTATATCGATCAGTTAACCACCCAATCCAATTAATACTAATCCTACCGCAAGGCCTTTCTTTTCCGGGAACCATTTTGCAACAACAGATAGTGGGACACCATACGCGATCCCAACGCCTGCACCGCTAATGCATCCATAAGTGATTGTAAATGATACAATATTGGTTGTGAATGATGATAAAAAAAGCGTAAGCGTTTAATGCTAATAAAGTATTCTCTTAGTTGTTTTTACTATATTTATTTATAACTCTGTCCGCCATATATGCTAGAAGGCCTAAAAACGGCGCGATGGCCGAAACAAAATATATACCAGAATATCCCATGTAGCTTGCCGCATATCCCAAAATCAACGCCCCTGCCCCTACTCCTATATCAAAAGCTCCCATTACAGTACCGTTTACAGCACCCCGCCTCTCTGCCTCTATGTCCCTAACAGCCATGGCAAGCAAGGTCGGCTGCAGGGCTCCGTAGCCTATGCCAAAGACCGCGCCACCAATTGAAAAAGCAAAAACCGATGAAGATATTGCAAGCATTAAATCGGATAAAACAAGGAGTATAAAGCTCCACAGGATTATTAGATGCGGCCCTCTCGTATCATAGTATTTGCCAACACAAAGCCTTGAGGCTATAATGCCAAGGGCATACGCCAGGAAAAAAGGGCTCATGTTCGCTATACCTTTTTCTTCACCGCAGAGGGCTATATAGGAAACTATACCGCTATAGGTAAAGGCGAGGAAAAACATCAAAAAAGCTACGTCGAGTGCCCTCTTTTCAAAAAAGGCAGGCCTCACTCCTTTTTTATTCAATCCAAGCTCATTTTGCGTCTTCAATATTCCCCCCATTATAAGGCCTAAAGTTGCAAAAGAAATCGAAGCCAAAAATATAGGGCCAAATCCGAAAGACGCAAGGAGGCTCAAGGCCAAAGCAGGCGCCCCGGCCTGGGCGATGGTCTGGAATATCCCGAAATACCCCATGCCCTCGCCTTTTCTCTCGGCAGGGATTATGTCTGCGGCTATTGTGTTAGAAGCCGTAGAACACGCAGACCAGCCCATGCCATGAAGTAGCCTCAAGACTAGGAGCAATACAACCGACCCAGCAAAATAATACCCCACAGCCGAAAGCAATATGGCCAAAAGCCCCACTATAAAAACTAACTTTCTCCCCCGCCTGTCGCATTCCATCCCCACCACAGGCCTCATCGCCAGTGCAGCCACAGTATAAAATCCATTGATCAAGCCTATTAACCTGGCGTCAGCCCCAAGACTTAATGCGTACTTTGGCAGCACCGGCATCACTATGTGGGACGCCGCCCAGAACATGAAAGTGGCAATACTAATCAGGACGAAGTCCTTTGTCCAAAGCGGTGGCTTTAAAGGTTTATCCAAAAAATTCTGCCCCATCTTATGCACCTCTTGTTTTTGTTTTTATATCTTCGCCATTATCTCCCTTATTCCTCTTTCTGCTTTATGCTATTTTTGAAACTAAATTATCGGAATTAATCACATCATTTTCCACATCATTTCTGGTAAAATATAGCCAAAAAGGGAGGCTAAACCGATGGAATTCCTAATTGAAGATAGGGTATTTGATCTGCTGCCCAATGTCTGTTTCGGCGTGGTTGTAGCAAGAGGCGTGAACAACCGCGGGAAAAACGAGGAAATCCTAAAGCTCCTCGAAGAAAGCATCGAGCTTGCGAGAAAAAAATTTGAGGGTATCAACATAAAGGAACATCCTGACATCCTCTGTTATAGGGAGGCTTTAAGAAAAGTAAATATCAACCCTAACAAGTTTCCATGCTCGGTAGAATCCATGACATCACGGGTGGTAAAGGGGAACAATCTTCCCTCCATCAACAACGTCGTAAACCTCATCAACGCCGTATCATTAAAACATACCCTCCCCATGGGCGCCCACGACCTTAAATGTGTGGAGGGAAACCTAAAGGTTTGCTTTTCTAAGGGAGGAGAGCCTTTTATCCCCTTTGGCGAGTCAAAGCCCGAGTACGTCGAAGAAGGAGAGCTAGTATACGCCGACGACCGCACGGTAAAAACCCGGCGGTGGATTTGGCGCCAATCGGAAATAGGCAAAATAACCGAAGAAAGCACTGATATTTTTATCCCCATAGACGGCTTTATAGATTACAACAAGGACGCTGTATTAAGGGCAAGAGATGAACTGGCTGAATATTTCAGGAAATTTTTCAATGTTGAACCAGAAGTTTTCTTCCTCCACGCTGGCAACCATTCGGTGAAAATACTTAAATAAGATGCCCGGTGGTTTTTTGCCGCCGGGCATTCTATTGCAATCTATATCCTACCCTTTTGCTCAAGCAGCCTGAAGATCACCACCGCTGCCTGGTCGCGCCTTGTGAAATCCTTCGGCCTGAAAGTGCCGTCGGGATTGCCCTTCATGAGCCCGTGCTTTACGGCAGCCGCGACGTACTTCCGCGCCCATGGCGAGATTTCACTGCTGTCTTTGAAGGCAAGCAGCGACTCCACCTCGACATCGGACATCAGGCCGGCCTCTTCCTCAAGCCCCAGGGCGCGGACCAGTACAGCCGCCATCTCCTGCCGGGACATGTTCATTCCGGGGTTGAAAAAGCTGTCCTGATCACCTCTGACCAAACCGTACCTGTAGGCAGTCTCTATGCTGGCGTAGAACCAGTCGGTGGCTTTTACGTCTTTGAAGCTAGAATCGCCGGAAACGTCCGTCTCCAGTCCAAGCCCTTTTACAAGGAGCTTTATAAACTCGGCCCTGGTGACGTTCCTCCCGGGGGCGAAAGCGTTCGGGCTCACACCGTCGACGATCTCTCTTGAAGCCAGCATCTCGATCTCATGCCTTGCCCAACTGTTCTGGATATCGTCGAAGGTGGGGCTGTATCCCATCAACCTGTAGAGAGAAAAGTGATTTACAGTAGTAGATACTTCCTGCTTTTCCTTATCAACCCTGCCGCCAAGGCTTACCCATTTATGCAGGTTCTCATCCCAGGTAAATATCGACAGCTTTTCGGGCGGGAAGCCGTTCATGTCCTTTTCGGAGTATTTCATAATGATGGTCACGGGTTTTTTGAATTTAATGCCTTCTGGCCCGAAATTGAATACGCTCGAGAACGGCACATGGCCTTCAGAGATGGGTTTGTCAGCAGCCTTTACGATCTGCACCCATATTTTCAGCTTTTCCTCGACGGCACCGGCAGGTACATCGACGACCAAGTTCCCGCCATAAACTTCAATCTTGCCGCCCTTATCGGGAGCGACTTCCTGTTCCACGCGGAGTCCGGGTACCTCTGTGACCGGTGTCGCACCGCCTCCCCCACCTCCGCCACCGGAGCCGCCCGTGCCCCCTGTACCTCCCGATCCGCCCGAACCGCCGGTGTCCCTGGGGGAAGATATCCGGGTTACTTTAAATGGTCCGGCATAACTTTCATTTCCCGCCCAGTCAATTGCGTTTACTCTGACGTAATAGTCTCCTGTTTTGCTGAGGGCTAGGTGGGCTTCGAAGGTACCGTCATCCGTAGTCGGAGTCGTTATTTCAATGTCTTCGGCACCGGATATAAAAATTTTAACAATCGCTCCCGGTTCAGATTTCCCCTTCACCGTTAGCGTCTCCGAAGAAATGATACTGGGCACATTCAGCTCTTTAAGCTCCGCCACGCGGTCAACAATCAAGTCAAGACCCAATTCCCATTTTCCCTGCTCATTATACGCAGAGAGTAATACTGTGTATTTGCCATCATCATAAGTAGTAAGCGATTCCCAGTCAATTTGGTATAGCGTATTTGCCTCGCCGTATACCCAGTTTTGCACAGTTTCCAGTTTTTCATCGCCTTTATATACGAATACGCCTACCGTAGCGTTATCCGTCATTGTATACGTTATAATTACTTTGTCAGACACTTTGGGAGAAAAAGGATTCGGGTACAGGTTAAGGTTTTTAAAAGCAGCATCGGTAGAGTTTGTAAAACTGCTTATCTTTGACCATGGGCCCACACCGAGAGAATTCTTTGCTTTAACTTTCCAGTAATAAACCCCATTTTCTGTAATGCTATCGGTTATGTAATAAGTGCCGTATATATCTTTAGCATCCACAATAATGTTTTTAAAATATATATCTCCAGCAATCTGCAGGTCAAAAGCTTCAGCTTTAAGAACGGGTTGCCAGAAGAAAGCAATCCCTGATCTTTCACGACCAATTCCCAATTCGCCCGGCGCCCCGGCCGGAACCTGTGCTTTGACGTATACGTCAGCAGTCATAGAATCGCCGGGATCACTGATGCAGGTTAATTCCACAAAAGTAAATTCACCATTCCTTGAATAGCTACCGGGAATGGTAAAAGCAGTGAATTCTCTCTTATTGTACTCTCCCGGAAACGGGTCTCCGGCATCGCCAGTATTATAACCTGTCTCCAAATCAATCCTGCCATCGGCCTGTCTCAAAGCGACCCTGGGATTTTGCCAGTCCGCATTTACATCGTTTTCTTCTATGCTCCCGATGCTGTCGTCGATGTGCCAGAGCAACAATCCTTCACCCGGCAATGCCGAATCAAAGCCGGTTTTTTTCCTGTATTCGATGAGGAAGTACTCCTGAGAGTTCACATCCCCATCTGTCCAGAGTCTGTATACGCTACCCGAAAAGTTGTTTTCAACCGGTTTTACCGTCAATGTCCCGTCGGAATTAATATTTTGGACTTCAACCCAACCGAGCAACGCCTTGGACCAAGCGGAAAAGTGAGTGGGTGAGCTTCCGGGAGGATCTCCCGCCCAGGCACCGTAATCCATGACGTCCCATATTCCTACTACCGGCAGTCCATCTGCGGTGCTGTAAAGGTCGGGCAATCCCAGGTCATGGCCGAACTCGTGGGCAAGCACGCCCAAAAGGCCGTCATCGGGAACAATTATGTAATCTTCGATCTTAACGCCGTCCACGGTTACCGGACTTCCGAACCTCCCGTAATGGGACCATATAGAATTGGCTCCGTATGGGCCGCCACCTGCCTCCTCGCCGGGACCAGCGTGGATTATAATGAGATGGTCGACAACTTTTTCTTCGTTTGCGTACTTAGAGAAATCAATATTTTGATCAGCTTTGGAGATGACTTCTCCTATAAGCTCTCCTACATTTACATCAATGAGGTTCCCCGAATTTTGCCCATAATAGGTTATAGGATTATTTGCCGTTATTACTGTATCGTACACATCACCCTCGATTAAAAACTTGCCGTAAGAATTTTCTCTTAGATAATTGTAAAGGCTTTTGCTGTTTTCTTCATTGCCGAATATCAAGTCTTCCCAGTAGACATCATCGTGAGCCTGCTCGAAATCCTCACTGGGAAAATTGACCCGCAGTACCAGCACATTATGTGTCCCTGTGACGGGGCCCTCCGGGGCAGGAGCCGATTTTTCCGTCGGTATAACAGGCAGCCGATCGGACTTACTTGAAAAGAACCCCTGCCCCCTCAGCTTTAAATCATAAACCCCGGGTTTAGGCGGCACATAGTGCCTCAGACTTACCCGGTAGCTTTCTCCACCGGGCACCGCCAGCGTTGCAAAGGAAGCACTCGAATTTAAAATAATGCATAGAAAAAGTATGAGAGGAATAACAGAACGTTTTAACATGCTGTCAAACCATCCTTTCTACTGTTGTATCTTTCTAATATACTGATTTCCAATATATCATAATGTAAAATTATTTGAAATAGGTCTGGAGGCTTGACTGATTATTTTTTAGCGTTTTCGTGTATAACGGCTTTAAGCGCACGAGTGGAAAGACTACCTTTGGGTTTGTATCGTATAGGTTATCTAGGGTTCTGGTAAGTACATCGTCGTTTAGGTAATATGGTTTTACTCCTTTTATTTATTTCAAATTAGTTCCTATTTTTCACATTAAAAAACCCCGCGGGGATAGATTTTAAAACCGGCAGGGTTATATTTTAATGAAAATCTGGCAATTTCGCTTTTCTCTCGAAGTATTTTAACTTCTTTCACTTAGCGTTCGGTTACTCTCTCTATACTAGCAGCTTCCCATGCTTGTATAGCCATCCTCTTTAGGCACGGGTTACCAGCTTTGACTGGGGCTCCGGTAATACTTATTTTCGTGAGGTGCTGACTCAGATAAGAGCAAAAGATTCCCCGCGCCCGCCCCATATACTCTACCGGCCCTTGGCAGCCCTGGATTTCGCTGTGTTGTGCCAGCTCATCCGAACGGTCTGGCCTCATAACGGGTTCTTGTTCATCGGGCCGTTGCCTCGCCTCCGGCTTCCTTCGGCACCCACCTGCGGTGGGTACCCGCCCTCACGGTGGACACCCTTGCCTTTGGCGAGAGACTTTGCTGCCTCGCCTGCAGTGGACATTCACCAGAGCTTTCCCCATGCCGGGCGCACATGAAAAAGGAAGGAGCATTGGTTAGCTCCTTCCTTTAAGATTACCTCACTGGTTTAGCCCAGCTATCTCAGTGTCGATTTGAGCATATACAGCGTTCATTGAAGCAAATCCACTTGCGGGTCTTGCATTGAATACTCTTGAAGCAACAACTGCTTTTAGTTGTTCGCTAAGTGCATCGAAAGGTGCATACCCTAGGGCTTTGAGTTCGGTTAGCATCTCGCCAGCATTTGCTGCAGCATTTATTTTTTGAAGCGTGGTTTGTGTACCAGAAGAAGTAGAGCCTGTAGATGCTGCGGCGTAGGCTATAACTTTTAATGTTCCGGCATCGCCAACGACATATACTGCTTTCATACCTTTTGTTATCTTAGTGTAGCTGGTTTTCTCTATTGTATCATATTTTCCGTCATCCTTGAATTTCACCCTGTAGACGACGGTCTTGTCAGTTATCCGATAATCGCTCAGATTTCCAACAGAATTTTCGAATGTAATGTATCTTCCATCTCTTGCATATACATTTTCAACCACAGGCACAGAAGCAAAGTTGCTGTAAGTCGCAGTGCTTGATGCATCGAATAATAAGTTTTGAGTTACTAATTTACCATCTGCATTCAGCTTAAATTCAATTACATCACCTTTGCTGAGGTTTGCATTCAGACCGGTTGTTCCGGCAAGGACATATTCTTTTTCGCCCGCATCAAATACGTCTACTTTTACGACCCAGCCATCTGCAGTGCGATACTTGTCAACTACTATACCAGCTTTGTTTTCAGCAAAGGCATCGCCGATTATTACTGCGAATACTGCCTCTCTCTTCGAATTAGTTACTACATAAATTGATGAGCTTATATCCGGAGTCTTAGATTTAATATCGTCCCATTTCAGAGCGTCAAGATCATCAGTATCAAATTCACCACTGTTATATGCTTCTGCCCTTACAATCTGCGTAGAAGAAGTTACATAAGCCAAAACACTACCGCTGCTGCTAAGAATCGCATTATAATCATCATCAAATCTATATCCAGTGTACCCTGTTGTTGGTGTTACGTTATTCAGATAATTAATCTTGCCATCTTTATTGAGAGTAAATTCAACTATCTTGCCCTTTAAGTTGTCAAGCTTTTCAGTATTGGGAACATCAGAGCTGCCCCGTTTGACCTCATAAGTCTTGGTCTCACCGTTTACGAATATCTTTATAGTGTCGTAATAATCCTGCCCTTTTATTACGAGACCATACATCTTATCGGAGGTTTCTTGGACATCGCCGCGGACATGCCTTACTTGACCATTCATGTCTAAGAGTACAACCGCGGTTTCACCGATAAGATCCTTAACTGCATCAGCATTATAGGCTACTACAGTCTTATCATTATCCTGAGAGGCTGTAGCCACTAAACCTTTATCGTACGTCTTTCCATTAACGGTTATGCTGCCGTCTTTAGCTTTTTCTATTTTGCCCTTAATCTTGTCTCTCACGACAGTGATATAGTATTCGTCGTCAATCTTGGCCACATAGAGAACATCGTCTTCTTTTACATCATCGAGGGAAATTTCTTCGCCATCTTTGTAGATGTAGTATGCGTCGGCATCGGCAAGGTCAAGCTCACTTTCTTCATCACTATCGTAAATGTAGGTAATTGTTTTATCCTTGGTGCTGACATCTTTTACAATTATTCCGTCCATACCGACTTCAGGTGTTACAACATCAACAAATACAACTTCACCTTTTTCAAGTATAAACCTACCATACTGTCCTTCCTTCAGGTCAGCAGCTTTAGCTTTCGTATGATCCACGTACACTGTTACATCTTCAGCAAAGTCATAAGTATCATCTGCTTTGATCAAGCTGATTTCCTTGCCATCGCTATTTTCAGCCACCATATCAAATACGACCTGAGCTTCGTCATAATCTACGAAAATAATCTTGTCATCCTTAACCCAAGCAGTGAGCTTTAGGCCGAGAAGTTCATCAGCTTTTACGAAATCTCCCACCTTAAATGTGCTGATGCTACCATCTTTACTTTTTATCTTTATTTCATCTTTATCAAGTTTGCTATCAACTTTGGGCGTGGCTACGACTCTGTAATCTTTATACTCTTTTACATTCAGTTTAGCTGTTAGTAATGTCTTATCTACTTCCTGGAACGTAACGTTAGTACCAAACCCTGTCTGTTCCATCAGATTGACATCAAGGGAGTTATTCACCATTTTTGCTACATCAGCGCGAGTCGCTGCAAGAGTACTTACCACATTAACTTTGTCGGTTATGCCCTTTTCAGCAGCAATGGCAAGATATCCGCCCGGATATCCTCCGAGGGCCTGAGCTTTGGGTTCATAGCCGAGAGCCCTTACGATCATCGTGATTGCTTCAGCGTAGGTTACGTTGTTCTCGGGCTTGAAGGTTCCATCGGGATACCCGTTCACAACGCCGAGATCGGAAGCTACTTTTATGTAGCCGGATGCCCAGTGAGCTGCGGTTACATCCTTGAATTTGGTCATTCCCTGAGCATACTGAGCAGCATTGCCAAGTCCGAGAGATGTCACGACTACTTTAGCGAATTCTGCTCTTGTGATGTTGTTATTGGGTTTGAATGTTCCATCAGGGTAACCATCGATTATCTTGAGTGCAACGAGTCTAGCGAGCGCATCGGAGAGGTCTTCGTCCTTCACGTCGCTGAACTTCGCTGCCGCGAACCCTGTGCTCATGATGCTGAGTACGAAGACCAGCACGAGCAGGGTCACGAGTGACTTTTTGAATCGCTTCATACCCAAATCCTCCTTATTTTTTTATCTTTTATTTTTATTTAAAAAGCTTTTATTCTCTTGGTATCCCCCCTCTCGGTATCTAAAAAGGTTTATTCCTTTTTTCATTATGACAGCCACACGCAATATCATTATGGAAGATATTGCGTGCAATTCGCAAGGTCACGGTTAGAAAATTTATCCTGAAATAATGAGCCTTCTTTCTTTCCGTCATCGGATTTGAGTATGAGCTCAAGGCTCATTATTAGGTTTTCAAAGTTCAAATTCTATGGTTATTATAGCATCAGTCTTTTGGAGCGTCAATATAATTGGCAAAATTGTAATATAAATGTAAAAATCGGGTAATACTTCTGTAGCATACAAGCTTTCCCGGTAGTTATATATATTCGATAAAACCCGTTAAATTCCTTCCTCTTATAAAAATTTTTGCCAAAAAATCACTTGCCCTCGCCGTCGAAGAATTCCCTGGCCTTTTCGGCCATAAGCTTTAAGGATTCCATGACCCTGCCGTGGAATTCCTCCGGAGACAGGCCCGTCATCACTTGGATGACGTCGTCTATGGTCTCGGCAGCGTAGATGTGGAATTTGCCTTCATTTACTTTCTCCACCACTTCCCTTTTCAGCATGAGGTTGTCGACGTTTTTCGAAGGTATTATAACTCCCTGGGTCCCCGTGAGTCCCTTTATGCGGCAGGCGTGATAAAAGCCCTCAACTTTTTCCGTAACTCCCCCGACGGGCTGCACGTTGCCGTGCTGGTCAAGTGACCCCGTTACGGCAAGGTCCTGGCGCACAGGTATCCCGGATATGCTGGAAAGCAGGGCTAAAAGCTCGGCACAGGTGGCGCTGTCCCCTTCCACACCGCCGTAGTTTTGCTCGAAGGTGATGCTGGCCGTGACAGAAAGGGGGATTTCCCTGGAATACTTTTCCCCGAGATACCCGGAAAGGATCATCACAGCCTTGTCGTGTATCTTGCCGGAGAGCTTTGCCTCCCGCTCGATGTTTATGACTCCGGCGTCTCCGAGGAAAGTCCTCGCCGTTATGCGCGAGGGCTGGCCGAATACGTGGTCTCCTATGTCTATGACCGAAAGGCCGTTGACCTGGCCCACTTTCTTGCCTTCCGTATCTACTATTATCTCGCCCCGCTCTATCATGGAGAGCAGTTTTTCCTCTATCATGTTCGAACGGTAGACCTTCTCTTCTATGGCCTTTTCCACGTGTTTTGCCGAGACCTTTTCAGCACCTTCCATCGCCGCCCAGGCGCCGGCCTCGTATATTATCTCCGCAATTTCGTTAAAGCGCGTGGAAAGCTTTTTCCTGTCGCCGGCGAGGCGGGAGCTATAGTCTATCACCTTCGCCACCGCCGAAGGCTCAAAGGGGAGCAGGTTCTCCTCCCGGCAGATGTTGCATATAAACGAGGCGTAATTTTTCATATTTTCTTCGTTTCTTTCCATCTCTACGTCGAAGTCGACTTTTATCTTGAAGAGTTTTCTGAAGTCATCGTCGAATTCGTTCAGGAGGTAGTAAATAAACGGAGTGCCTATAATTATGACCTTCACGTCGATTGGTATGGGCTCGGGCTTTAGGGTGACCGTCGGGACCGTGCGGTACTGCTCGCCGATGTTTTCAACCCTGGCCTCTCCGTTTTTGAGGGTGCGCTTTAAGGTATCCCATGCGAATGGGTCTTTAAAGAGGTCCTCGGCCTGAAGCACCAGGTACCCGCCCCTTGCCCTGTGGATTGCTCCGCTTTTTATCAGGGTAAAGTCGGTCACTACCGTTCCGAAAAAGGCCCTTCCCTCAATCTTGCCGAACAGATTATAATATGTAGGATTGGTTTCAAATATCACCGGTGCGCCTTCGGTGGCCCTGTTGTCGACAAAGAGGTTCACCCTGTAGCGCACGAAAAAGTCTTCTTTCGGGTTTGCATGGCCGGAGATGGCGGCTATCTCCTGGAGCTCGGCTTTTTGGGCATCGCCCTGCCTTATTGCCGGAAGGTTTTTGATAAGGTCGTCTTTGACGGCTTTTAGATAATCTATAATGCTTACAAATTCTGCGTACTTGGCCGTTATCTCCTCGAAGTACGGATCAACGGCGGCAAGGGCCGTCTTTTTTTCGAGTTCCGAAAGCTCCTCCCTCAGCTTCCTGTCAAGAGACCTCATCTTCCTCATCGTTTCGTCAATCCTGTTTTGCACGGCGCGGCTTTTCTCTTCCAGGGTTTTTCTTTCTTCCTCCGTCAGCGCGTCGTATTCTTCCTGGCTCATGGGCTTTCCGTCTTTTAATGGTATCGTTATGAAGCCCTGGGGCGTGCGCTGTATGGAAAGACCTTCCTCTCTTGCGAGTTTTTCAAGCTTTTCAAAGAGCTCTACCGACATCTTCTGGTATTTTTCTACCAGCTCCTGCCGCTGGTTTTCGAACTTTTCGTCGTCAAAGGCCCGAGCAATTTCCCGCCGCAGTTCCTCTATAAGCTTTTCCATGTCCTTTGCGAATTCCGAACCCTTGCCTGCAGGAAGGAATATAGCTTTTGGCTTTTCGGGCTTTAAGAAGTTATATACGTACAATATGTCGTCGGGGACAGGTTTTTCCTTCGCGATTTTCGAGACCGCGCTCCTCGCATAAGTAGTCTTGCCGGTGCCTTTAGGCCCCACCACGAATATGTTGTATCCCTTTTTTTCTATCCTGAGCCCGAACTCCATGGACCGGACGGCCCTTTCCTGGCCTATTATGCCGGAAAGGGGCTCGAGTTCTTCCGTGGAAAGAAAATTGAAGACCGACGGGTCGCAGGTTTCGCAAAGTTCTTGAGCCGAAAGTTCCTTGAGCACGGGTATCCCTCGCTTTCCATTTAAAATTTATCGGGCACGAGCATTTATAATTATAATATAAACTTTTGGGAGATTTTGTTCAATGCATCTTTTTTGGATTGTCTTTAACATGTATGTATGCTATCATGAACTCGAGGAGATGATCTTATGATCAACGAATACGGGTTTACGGAGGCAAAAAACGATTTTTCAAAAGTTTTTAATACAGTTTATAACGAGCTGAAGCCGGCCATAATCAAAAGAAGAAAAGATCAGGAAATATTAATGCTGAGAAAGGACCTTTTAAGGGACTACTTACCTGCGGAATTCAAAGTAGAAATTTATCGGGAGAAAGACGGAACCATTACTCTCTCAATGGACACCCTTGAAATTGCCGTCAACGCTCCCAACATGGAAAGTGCATTGGAGGAATTGATAAAAGAATTAATAGATTACGCCAAAGAGTACCTGGAAAGGTCCCAACTTTTTATCAACTCACCCAACCGCAAATCTCATTTTCCGTATGTACTCCGGTTGATGCTCTGTGATTCCGATGACGAGATAAAAGCTTTATTAAAATTTAGTTATGCCTCCTAAATTTCGAGACTTAAAAAGATATTGCGAAAAAGACGGTTGGGTGATGGTAAAAAATATTAAGAAGAATTTTGGAAAGGACTATGAAAAATATAAAAAAGGCTGGATTTTGCACTCCAGCCTTATCATTTGCTCTCCTTGTGCTTCAGGGCGGCTTTTACGAAATCCCGGAAAAGGGGATGGGGCCTGTTGGGCCGGGATTTGAATTCCGGGTGAAACTGCACCCCCACGAACCAGGGGTGGTCTTTTATCTCGATTATCTCGACGAGCCTGCCGTCAGGGGACTGCCCGGCAATCACCATTCCGAATTTTTCGAGGGTATCCCTGTAATCGTTGTTGAATTCGTAGCGGTGCCGGTGGCGTTCATCTATCATTTCTTCGCCGTAGGCTTCCCTAGCCTTGGTGCCGGGCACGAGGCGGCACGGATACCGGCCAAGTCGCATAGTTCCGCCTTTTTCCTTCACATCCTTTTGTTCCGGCAAAAGGTCAATGACGGGATGGGGTGTGGACGGTTTGAATTCTGTGCTGTGAGCTCCTTCAAGGCCGCAGACGTTGCGGGCATATTCTATGACCGCACACTGCATCCCGAGGCAGATGCCGAAAAAGGGTACTTTATTTTCCCGGGCATATCTTATCGCCTTTATTTTGCCTTCTATACCCCGGTCCCCGAAGCCTCCTGGCACGAGGATGCCGTCTACATCTGATAAAGCCTCCTCGATTTTTACCCCGCCAGATTCAAGCTCTTCGGAATGAACCCACTTTATGTCTACGCGGGCGTCGTTGGCAATGCCTCCGTGGCACAGGGCTTCGGCCACGCTCAGGTAAGCGTCGTGGAGCTCCACGTACTTACCGACCAGGGCTATGGTGACTTTATTTGAAGGATTTTTGACCTTTTCCACCATGGCCTCCCATTCCGAAAGGTCAGCCTTCCTGCCGTCGAAGCCGAGTTTTTTCGCCACCACTTCGTCGAGGCCTTCCTTTTTCAAAACGAGCGGTACTTCGTAGATGCTCTTTACATCGTAGTTTTGAATGACCGCCTCTGGTTCTACATTGCAAAAGAGGGCTATTTTTTCCTTCAGCTCCCGGGGCAGTCGCTTTTCGGTGCGGCAGACAATTATGTCGGGCTGTATGCCAATGCTCCGGAGTTCTTTTACGCTGTGCTGGGTGGGTTTGGTCTTGAGCTCCCCTGCGCTTCCGAGGTATGGAACCAATGTGACGTGGATGTAAAGCACGTTGTCCTTCCCCACGTCGACCTTGAGCTGCCTTATCGCCTCTAAAAAAGGAAGGCTTTCGATATCGCCGACAGTTCCTCCTATTTCGGTTATCACCACATCTGGGGAAGACAAGCGGGCGATTCGGGTAATGCGCTCTTTTATCTCGTTGGTGATGTGGGGTATCACCTGTACCGTAGCCCCCAGGTAATCCCCCCGCCTTTCCTTAGTTATTACAGACCAGTAAATCTGGCCGGTCGTAACGTTGCTGTCTCGCGTGAGGTTGATATCTATAAATCTCTCGTAGTGCCCCAGGTCTAAATCTGTTTCTGCGCCGTCCTCAGTCACGAATACTTCTCCGTGCTGATACGGGCTCATGGTACCAGGGTCCACGTTTATATAAGGGTCAAATTTCTGCATGAAGACCGACAGCCCCCGGCTCTTCAAAAGCCTACCCAGTGATGCCGCCGTGATGCCCTTGCCCAGCGAAGAGACTACTCCTCCCGTTATGAATATAAACTTGGTATGCATCCCGAGTCCTCCTTGAGGAAATTCCGTACATAAAAAAGGCCATACATTTTATTCTAGGCATTTTAAAAAACAATTGTCAATATCCGTCTCGCAAATAAAAAGCAGCGGTGAAGGCATCGCCACTGCTTTTTGTCTCCTATTCGTACTTTAAGACAACAATTCTCCTTCCTTCTTGCTTTAAGTCTTTTTCGGTTATCTCGAGAGTGTTGCTCTCCAGAAATTCCCCGCCGCCCACTTTTTCCAAAAATTTTTCAACCGGATCTATCGGCATACTCACCGCAGGAGTCTTGAAATGCATGGGTATCACTACTTTGGGCAAAAGCTGCTCCATGACCGCAACGGCCCCTTCGGCATCCAGCGTGAACGTCCCGCCTACCGGCAAAAGCAGCACGTCGATCTTCCCTATTTCCTCTTCCTGATGCTTGGTGAGGAGGTGTCCCAAATCTCCCACGTGGCAAATCCTTATGCCGTCCATCTCGAACACAAAAATTATGTTTGGGCCTCTCTTTGCTCCTTTGGCCTCATCGTGGTACGACGAGACGCCTTTTATGCTGACCCCGCAGGTGTTATATACTCCCGGAGCCTTTATAATGGTCGGGTCTCCCTGCACGGCCTCCACGTAGTTGTGGTCGTAATGGTCATGGCTTACCGTTACAACGTCGGCCTCCACCTTGGGTATCTTGTAACCCACGCTTCCGTCGAAAGGATCGGTCACTATTTTTGTCCCTATCTGGGACTCAAGAAGGAAGCACGCATGGCCGAACCATCGAATTTTCACAACAAAAACCTCCCTTTCTTTCAAGGCTTGGGCAAACCTTGAGAAAAGTGCTTTATTTTCATCTTCTTCGTTTTTCTCGATGCAAAAATCTTAAAACCTCCATACTTTAATAATATATTCTTGGAAAAACGCAAAATTCCTGCTTGGCTTTTTTATTTTAACCATTTCCTTTTAAGTTAATTCTTGGTAATGCCATCACCCTTTAGCTTTCTCAATTTATACTGCAGGGTCTGCCTCGGAATGCCGAGCATTCTCGCTGCCCTGGTGACGTTGCCCTCCGATTCCCTGATGGCCTTTTTGATGAGCTCGGATTCCACCTTTTCCAGTGCTTCGTTTAGATTGAGCCGCTCATCGGACAAAATAGTGCCTTTTTTCGGCAAAAAGTAAGCTCTAATCTGCAGCGGAAGGTGTTCGGGCCTTATTTCGTCTCCATCCATCACCACCAGCGCACCTTCTATCGCATTTTCAAGTTCCCTCACGTTTCCCGGCCAAGGGTATTCCATGAAAATATCCATGACTTCCTTTCAACAGCGCCCATAACCCTGCCACCTACTTTAACCGGCAGGGTGTGGACCCCTTCCTCCACGTGGGAAAGCAAAAGTTCAAACAGCGCCTTCAGGATTTCACTGGCATTGCTTTCACTCATCGGGATTCCGCCTTTCAAGCCCTTGCCTTTTAGCAATAGAAATTACATCCGCTCGGGGGCTGAAATCCCTAAAATCTTAAAGGCGTTTTGCAAGACCTGCTTTACGGCTTTTACCAGCATCAGCCGGGCTTTAGTTAAGTCTTCGTCGCCGGTCAGCACGCGGCAGACGTTGTAAAAAGAATGGAATGCCGCAGAAAGTTCGAGGGTATAACTGGCAATGCGGTAAGGGGAAAGGGTGGTGGCAGCAACCTTTATGGTCTCCGGAAAGTCCGCAAGTTTTTTTACAAGCTCTATTTCGGTTTCGTGAGTGAGCATCGAAAAAAGCCTTTCCGTTTCACGTGGCGAAATGTCACTGCCCTCAGGCACTTTTACATCCTGCTCTTTTGCCTGCCTTATGATGCTGGCTATACGGGCATGAGCATACTGCACGTAGTAAACCGGGTTTTCCTCCGACTGCTTCACCGCCAGGTCCAGGTCAAAGTCCAGGTGCGTGTCGGCCCCCCTCATGTTGAAGAAAAACCTCGCGGCGTCTTTCCCCACCTCTTCAACCAGGTCCGCGAGCGTCACCGCCCGGCCAGTGCGCTTTGACATGCGGGCAATCTCGCCGTTCCTGAAAAGGCGCACAAGTTGCATTATAATTATGGTGAGCTTATCCGGGTCGTATCCTAAGGCCGCCAGGGCCCCTTTTACCCTGGGGACGTGTCCGTGGTGGTCGGCCCCCCAGATGTCTATGACCCATTCGAAGCCCCGGTCGAATTTATCCTTGTGGTAGGCTATATCGGCGGCAAAATAGGTCGGCACTCCGTTTTGCCTTATCAAAACTTCATCTTTCGGAACGCCGAATTCCGTCGCCTTGAACCAGAGGGCTCCGTCCTTTTCGTAAGTATATCCCCTTTGGGTGAGGAGCTCTATCGTCTTTTTTACCTTCCCGCTTTCGTGCAGGCTTTTTTCCGAAAACCAAACGTCGAAGTGCACCCCGAAGTCTTCCAGGTCCTTTTTCATCCTCTCGACGTTCCTCTTTAAAGCAAACTCTACAAAATAGGCCCTCCTTTCGGCGGGGTCTACCGAAAGGAATCGGTCCCCTTCTTTTTCGATGATCTCCCTGGCGTGGTCTTTTATGTCCTCGCCGTGGTACCCCCCTTCGGGAATCTGGCTTTCATAGCCCAAAAGCTCAAGGTACCTCGCTTCCAGGGAAAGGCCAAAATTTTCTATTTGGTTTCCGGCGTCGTTTATGTAAAACTCCCTGGTAACGTCGTATCCCGCCATTTCCAGCAGCGATGCCAGGGCATCCCCAAGGGCTGCACCCCGGGCATTCCCTATATGCATCGGCCCCGTGGGGTTGGCACTCACAAACTCCACCTGCACCTTTTTCCTTTTTCCGAGGTCTATGCGCCCATAATTTTCTCCTTCCTCCAGGATAATTCGGATTACCTCATGGGCCCAAGTAGGCTCGAGGTGAAAATTTATAAAACCCGGCCCGGCCACTTCCACCTTTTCCACGCCTGAACCGGCGATTTCCATTCTCTCCACTATTATGTTCGCAATCTCCCTAGGAGGCTTTTTGGCCTCCCTTGCCGCAAGCATGGCCACATTCACTGCAAAGTCTCCATGCTCTTTTGCCTGAGGCACCTCGACGGTAAATTCGGGAATTTGGGAAAGGTTGACGGCCCCTTCTTCGATGGCTTTCCTCAGCGCATCTATCGTAATTTCTTTTATCTTGCCCTTTATCTTGGCCTTAACATCTTTCATAAAAATCCTCCCAAAATTGTCAGAATAGTTATTTGCCCTGCTGCATACTACTATTATATATTTTTGCTTTATTTTATGCAATAAAAAGGTGCCCCCTCACCAATCATAATATGCAGTGAGAGGGCATTTCACTTCACTTTTATAAAAATAACATCTGCCTTGTATAGTCCCCGAAGCAGTCGAGACATACCTTTTTGCCATCCATAAGACGTATTTTATGTTCCGGCGCACCTTCGCCGCACATTTCGCAAATTATCGTCGTAAAGATCCTGGCCCTTTCTGGCAGGGGGAAATTTGGTTTTTTAAACAAGAATAAATCTTCAAGAGGGGAAATCAAAATGTGCTCCAGCCTCTTTTGCCGGTCCTCAAAATTTTCTTTTGGACTATATATTATACGTATGCTCTCACCCGTATCCCTTTTGAAAAAGCTGAAAGCCATCTTGCCTGTCCCCCTGTATATCAGGTTGCCCTTTCCAAAAGTACATCCGGTAAGTACCTGCACGGCGTCGACGCCGCAGGCGTCGTTTTCCGTGACGCACACCAGTTCTTCGTCTTTCGAAAAGCCTGCCCCTAGCTTTTCCCTCAAAGCCTCGCAGGCCCTGTACCCAATGGCAAGGCCTGGGCAGACGTGACCGTGAAACTCTACACATTTCTTCCAGTCATCCTTATTCAAGTATATTTCCACCGCGCACTCCACCCCCACGTTTCTTGTTTAGCCCTACAGGGGCACAACTACAGGGATTCCCGCAAGCCTTTCCACCGTTACTTGAACTCCGTAGACACTGGCTATGTTTTCCGGCGTCATTATTTCCATTCCCCCGCAGGCGAAGATCGTCCCGTTTTTCAAAAGGAGGAATTTATCGGCAAACCGCATTGCAAGGTTTAAATCATGCATTACTACCACCACTGCAATGTTTTGTTCCTTGGCAGCTTTTTTTACAATCTTTAGCACCTCGAACTGATTCTTTAAGTCCAGGTTGCTGGTGGGTTCGTCCAGCAGAAGTACCCGCGGCTCCTGGGCCAGGGCCCTTGCTATGACAACTTTCTGAAGCTCTCCTCCGCTCAGCTCGTCGAGGTAGCGAAGTGAAAGTTCCTCCATACCAAGGACCTGTAAAACATCTTGGACTATTTTCAGGTCTCTTGGGGTAGCACTCCATTTTATGTGAGGTTTTCTGCCCAAAAGCACAGCATCGAATACTGTGAAACGGCCACTTTCGTATCTTTGCGCCACGTAACCCAGGCGGCGGGCAACCTCCCGCCGGTTTAACGTAGATAGGTCTTCTTTTTCAATGAGAATTGTCCCCGTTTGCGGCTTTAAAATTCTGTTCAGGCATTTGAGCAAAGTAGACTTGCCAGCTCCGTTGTTTCCCAGGATAGAAAAAAGTTCACCCCTATTGACCTCAAATCTGATATCCCTTAGCACGGGCCGACTGCGGTAGGTGAATTCTACTTTGTCTACCACCAGCATCATCTTTTGCTGTACCCCCTAGAGAGAAGATAAAGGAATAGCGGAGCACCCATAAAGGAGGTAATCGCCCCTACAGGTAAAACAACCGGGGAAATAATTGTCCTGGCCAGGGTATCGGAAGCAAGCAGCAAAAGCCCTCCCATTAAACTAGAAGCCGGGATTAAAAAACGGTGATCGCCGCCCAATATCCTTCTCATTATATGCGGACCTACCAGCCCGATAAAACCGATGATTCCCAGAAATGAAACAGTTACAGCCGTGACCAGAGATGCTACGAACATCCCGGCCATCCTGATTTTCTCCACATCAACACCCAGCCCTTTGGCCGTTTCCTCCCCGCCGTATAGGGCATTGTAATTCCATCGGTTCGCCATAAAGTATATCAGTGCGGCACCGGTTACCACGGCCATGATTTCAAGATCACGCCAGGAAGCCCTGCCAATATCTCCGAAGGTCCAGAAGACGATCGAAGCCACTTGCACATCGCTGGCAAAATACTGCAAAATAATAGTGGCGGCTGAAAAAAGCGAGCTCAGAGCCACCCCGGCTAGGACCATCGCTTCAGGAGTGACTCCTTTGATCTGGGCCAGGAATAAAACCACCACGGTTGTCGCCATCGCTCCCACAAAGGCTGAAATGGTAACTAGGTATGGGTTGTTGATGATTACCGCGTCAGCACTGGCGCTGTGGGCACTTCCCGCCCCTAGGGCAATAATTGCCACGGCTGCGCCAAAGGCTGCCCCCTGCGAAACACCCAGTGTAAAGGGAGATGCGAGGGGGTTGCGCAAGATGCTTTGCATAACACAGCCGGCCACGGAAAGGCCGGCCCCGGCTGTGATAGCCGCCAGCACCCGGGGCAGCCGGATATTCCAGATAATTATATTTAAATGTCCCTGTGTTTTGCCAAGCAACGTCAACAATACCTGGGACGGCGAAGCTTTCGCAGAACCAGCATTGATGGCGTATACGCCAAGCAGAATAGTTAAAAGAAAAAGCAGGCAAATGATGAAAACTTTTCTTTGGGTATACCTCAGATAACTTTCCTGCATGTTTTCCATTGCTAGATGCCGCATATTTCCTTTCTCCTCGAGTACATATTAAGGATTTTGAAATTCCAGCTTCCTAAATCCGCCGTAATCTTTCGCCATCTGTTCGTACAAAGGCTTGCCCAAAAGGAACTGGTAAATCTCATCGGCCTTTTTGGCCGGGTCTATATCTTTAAATTTTTCGGGAAAAATCACTTTTCCGGCAAAATAAGCGTCAGCAATGGCGGTGTCGATGTTCGTGGTGTAGTAATTATAGGGCATCAGACTGTAAACCTGGCCTGTTTTGACCGCCCTCAGGGACTGGTAAAACCGGGGGTTTTTCTTGTAATCTTCCAACACCAGGGAAAGCCCCCCTGCATCGATAAAAATGATATCGGGGTCCCAGCTCAGGAGTTTTTCCCTGTCTATCATGACACTCCCTGTTTTACCCGTTTCATCAACCACATTCCGGGCATTGATAGCTGCAAATGGCGGATATTTGGCCTGGGTGCTCTCGATGCCGTGCGCCCCCTTCATGCCCAAGGCCCCTACGTAAACTCTGGGCTTTTTGTCTGCAGGAATATCCTTTGTCCTATCATGCAAGTCCTGCTGGCATTTTTGCATGTAATCAATAACCTCCTGGGCTCTTTCCTCCCTGCCGATAATTTTTCCAATCAGCCTCAGGGACTTATAAACATCTTCGTCAAAGGTGGCAACCTTGCCGTAGCTTAAGACCACTACCGGAATATTCGTTTTAGCCTGCAGTTCATCTGCCTGAGCCCTGTCCACCAGCGAGACTACAAAAATTACGTCAGGTTGGACCTTTGCAAGCTTTTCCGCATCCGGCGTGGAATTGGGCCCTCCTGGACCAATGGCGGGCAAATCTTTTAATTCAGGATAGGCTAAAATGTAAGGTCGGCCTGTGGAGGGCCACTGTTTTTCTACGTTTTCCACGCCTACTACCTTACTGACGCCTTTGACATAGCAAACCAGCCGCAGGGCACCGGGGCCGATGGCCACCACCTTATTTGCCGGAACGGGAACTTGTACCTGCCGGCCGGCCAGGTCGGTAACAACAGTTTTCTGCACTGCCGCTGCTTCTTCCTGCTTAGTTGTTTTAGCACCGCACCCACTAATCATAATAATGGGAACAAGCAGGGCAAACAGCATTGCCATTGCCTTAAAGGCTTTCATGCGCATTTATTTCTCCTCCTTTTTTGATTTTTCGAACCAACCGATGCACGCCCCTGAAATGCTGTCAAGATCAGAAGAATATGGCTTTATGTCTATCAAAGGACTGCCGTCAACAGCATCGAGACCTTTTACCACCAGGCGGTTTTCTCTGACCTCCAGCAGCTCGGCCACGCAAAATGCTATGGGATTGGGCCGGGATGGGGAGCGGCAGGCAAAAACCCCTCGGATTTCGGGACCAAAGGGCGTTCTGGTTTGAAGGGTATCCCGCGATGCCAGGTGACACCAGTATAAAACGATAAGATGAGACGCACTTTCTATACCCTCTAACCCGCCGCAAAATTTCGGATAAATTTCTATTTCCGAAATATCATCCGAAAGCCGCCCCTGGCGCGGTGCTTCCTTCACCGTTCGGTACGGGCTGTGAATCTTTCCAATGGGCATAAGTTCCATCAAAGCATCCCCTTCCAGACATATAGTGTTACTCTTTTTTAATTTTGTAACACTAATTTTATCACACTTTTTGCACTCAATCAAGTTAAATTTTTAACAATCATCTTGAAAGATACGTCTCGTAATAGCGATAGACCGTTCAACCTACAAATGGGAAAAGTATTACAAAAAAAGGACAGCAGTAGAAAGAATAAACAGCAGATTAGAAATCGGCTGTTGCATAAAAATAAGCTATTAACTGTAGAAAGCAATAAAAAAACAAAGAAGCCACATAAACAGTGGTTTACTTTAGTGTTGCCTTTTTTGGTTAGAAAAATATGGCTCTGGTTGACTCAAGACTCTTTTTTTGGTATTTTCATGTTAAAAAGGAATTAGATCAGTTCTGAGAGAGAGGAATACATTATAGCTAGGAGCAAAATCTGCGAAACTGGTTCGGTAAGAGGGGTGAAATATTGCAAAGTGTGAGCAACCTGGGTTTAGCTTTGGATAGTGATGAGCGGGTGTTTGTGCGAGATAAGGTTCATATTGTTCTTGGGGATGCGTTGGACTGGTATGACCAATGGCCTTCCCCAACTGTAATCATTTCAGATGGCCCTTATGGTATTGCGGGATTTCCCGGCGATCCGCCGACGCCTGATGTCTTAGCTGAATGGTATGAACCCCATATTGTAGCCTGGTCGAAGGCGGCTACTCCTGTGACCACCCTGTGGTTTTGGAATTCCGAACACGGATGGGCAAATGTTCACGGGGTGCTGCAAAAGTATGGATGGTCTTTTGTGAATTGTCATATTTGGAACAAAGGTATAAGCCATATAGCTGGCAACTCTAATACAAAAACGCTTCGCAAGTACCCTGTTGTTACTGAAGTATGTGTGCAGTATGTACGAAGGGCGGAATTCCGTGTGGGACATCGGGTTATGACCATGCAGGAATGGTTGCGCTATGAATGGGAACGTAGCGGTCTTCCCCTTTCAAAAGCCAATGAAGCAGCCGGGGTCAAGAATGCAGCCACAAGAAAGTATCTGACCAAAGATCACCTTTGGTATTGTCCACCGCCGGACGTTTTTGAGCGCCTTGTTGCCTACGCCAACCAGTACGGAGACCCGAACGGCCGTCCATATTTCTCGCTTGACGGGAAGCGTCCTCTTACCGCCAAAGAGTGGGCAAACATGCGCCCAAAGTTTTATTGCGAGCCAGGGGTTACGAATGTTTGGGATGAACCGTCTGTGCGCGGTCCTGAACGTATTAAGGTTCCTGATCGTATCAATAAGGCGTTACATGCTAATCAGAAGCCACTTAAGCTGACAGAACGGATTATTCGGGCTAGCTCTGATCCGGGAGATGTTGTCTGGGCACCATTTGGAGGGTTGTGTACGGAGGCCATTGCATCCCATAAGTTGGGCCGAGTCCATTACAGTGCTGAAATTAACCCTAGATACTTTAAAATTGCTATTGAAAGGTTGAAGACGTATGACAGGTCCTAGGACACCAATACGTGAAGAACCGAGTAGGGAATGGGAACACTATAACTTATGGGTTAACGTCAAAGAGGCTCTTTACAATCTTCCTTACCAATTTCACACAGATACGTACATTGAAGGTGTTAGCCTTACGGATCTTCCAACGTTATCTCCTGCGGTAGGGACGACGATCGAGCAGCAGCTGGTGGATAATTTGAATCAAATACGGTCAGTGTGGGACCCGGAAGGCAGGTACAGCGAATATGCGTTCATTCGCCAGGCGCAGACGTTTCCTGATGTTCTTCTCACGAAATCGGGCGGAGGAGATATCACTCCTATTCTTGGCATTGAGCTTAAAACGTGGTATCTATTGGCAAAAGAAAAAGAGCCAAACTTTCGATTCTGTGCTACAAAAGAGGCATGCGCACCTGCGGATTTGGTTGTTATTGTGCCCTGGCTATTATCACAAGTTATTTCTGGACGTCCGAAACTCCTAAAACCATTCGTGGAAAACGCAAGGTATGTCGCTGCATGGCGGAATTATTATTGGGAGCATACTAGACAGACCGAGGACGATAGAGGAATCATAGTGCCTGAAGATGTACGTCCCTATCCGCGTAAGAGCGATGCTATTAACGATAGACCTGTATCCGATCGTGGCAAGAATTTTGGGCGTATTGCCAGAACAGGTATTATGGAAGAATACATAGAGGAAATATATAACGAACGTATAGCGGGTATCGAGATTCGTCATTGGTTGCGATTTGTGAAAATTTTTAGTGAAGGAAGAACGCGAGAGGAAATAGAGCAGGAATTTGAACGATTTGAACGAGAGATAGAACAAGGTAGGTACGGTAAAAATGAAGGAAAAATAGAAAGTGTTTGGATGATATTAACCGGTTTGCGGCGTTTAATATGGGAAGAGAGCGGGACTGATTCCTAGAGGAACAGCTAGCTAGAAGAGCTCTTCTTCCGGGAAATAGAGCGACTAGCTTCTGAATTTTGAAATCTGGAAAACAAAATAATATCACTGAAGTTATGATATAATTTTCCATAAAGTACAAATACTACCAACGGTACTATGATAAATCAATTTCTAGTCTATCCTGAAAATAATGTTCCGAAAAAAAGCAATAAAAAAGTAAGCCCATACCTATAAGCTGCCCTTTAGAAGGCCGTGACGCAGTAAATTTGCAATCCATTCAGCATCCTTGACATCAGTTAAAAAACAACTCCTTAGCGGCTTTAATATTGAAGGGCTGATGCAACAACCATAAGGGGTTATTCTATCCTGCGTGCTTCCCTAAAAAAATCGATTGACATAATCCTAAATGAATGTTAATATTTATATCATCAAAATTGAATAAGAAAACTCTTATCGAGAGCAGGTGGAGGGACTGGCCCGATGAAACCCGGCAACCGGCAACTGCGAGCGCAGTTGCAGCGGTGCTAATTCCAGCAGAACGTTACGTTCTGGCAGATAAGAGGTTTTTTAACCCTCTTCTCGATGTCAGAAGGGGGTTTTTTGTTGCATTTTTGGGAAGGGGAGGGATTTAATTGATTCGGATAAGGAATCTCACAAAGGTCTACACTTCGGCTTCGGGAACCGTCAAAGCGTTAGACGGCATAAATCTCGACATCGAAAAAGGAGACATTTTCGGAATAATAGGTTTAAGCGGCGCAGGGAAAAGCACCCTACTTCGGTGCATCAATTTGCTGGAAAAGCCCACATCAGGCTCTATAGAAATAGACGGCGTGGAGATGACCGGACTTTCCCCCAAAGAGCTTAAAGAGATGCGCAAGAAAATCGGCATGATTTTCCAGCACTTCAACCTGCTTTCCTCCCGGACCGTGTGGGGGAATGTGGCCTTTCCGCTGGAAATAGCCGGTTTTGACAGGAAAACCATAAACGAAAAGGTAGAAAATCTCTTGAATCTGGTTGGGCTTTCCGACAAGGCAAAGTCCTTCCCTTCGCAGCTTTCGGGAGGGCAAAAACAAAGAGTCGGCATCGCCCGGGCTCTTGCCTGCGACCCGAAAGTTCTGCTCTGCGATGAGGCGACTTCGGCACTGGACCCGGAAACCACCTTTTCAATCCTGAAACTTTTAAAAGACATCAACGAGAAGCTGGGCATCACCATGGTGGTCGTGACCCATGAGATGAACGTGATAAAGCAAATATGCAACAAAGTGGCAGTTATAGAAAAAAGCCGGGTGGTGGAGCAGGGGACGACTTTCGAAATATTTTCAAGGCCGAAAACTCAGACGGCTCGCAACTTTTTAAAATCTATTTTCATCTGCGAAATTCCCGAAGAGCTTAAAGTGAAAATAAAGGCCTTAAACGGAAACCTGGCAGAGGGCCGCGTGGTCAAAATAGGATTTTTCGGTAAAATTACTGCAAAGCCCATCCTCTCGGAGGTTGTGAAAAAATTCGGCGTGAACACCAATATCCTGTACGGAAACATAGACCACATCCAAGGTACTCCCTTTGGAACTTTGGTGGTGCAGTTCGAGGGGAAAAACGGGACGGCCGACAGGGCTCTTTCATACTTGCAATATATAGGCCTTGACGTGGAGGTGGTGGAAATTGGCTGAAAGTGTAAAGCTGCTTTTTAGTGCAACCCGTGAGACTATCTACATGGTGGCGGTGTCGGTGCTCATAGCATCCATTTTCGGGATACCTCTCGGCGTCCTGCTTTATTCCACCGACAGAGGAAGGATTTTGGAAAACAGCCCCTTGAATAAAGCTTTGGGCACCATCGTCAATATATTCCGTTCCATTCCTTTCGTCATTTTGTTAATAATGCTCATTCCCTTTACCCGGTGGCTCGTGGGAAAATCCATAGGCACCACGGCCGCCATAGTTCCCCTTTCGGTGGCAGCCATTCCCTTTATGGGAAGGCTCACCGAAACGGCCTTGCGCGAGGTAGACCGCGGCGTCATCGAAGCGGCACAGGCCATGGGGGCGTCTCCTTTTCAGGTCATCACAAAAGTTTTAATCCCCGAGGCCCTGCCTTCGATCGCCGCTGGAATAACTATAACCGCCATAAACCTGGTGGGGTATTCCGCCATGGCCGGCGTGATAGGAGGTGGTGGACTAGGAGACCTGGCGGTGCGCTATGGATACCAGCGCTTCATGCTCGACATCATGCTCTACACCGTGGCAATACTCGTGATTATGGTGCAGCTCATCCAGGTCCTTGGAGATTTGGTGGTAAAGTCCCTTTCCAAACATCGTTAATCAATCAAAAATTTTTGCATTAAGGAGGGACCTTGAATGAAAAAATTTCTTGCGGTGTTTTTAACACTCAGCATCCTTGCATTCCTGCTTTCGGGATGCGGGCAAAATCAATCTGCCAGCGAAAATAGCGCAAATCAGCAGGTGCAAAATGAAAAAGTGACGATAAAGGTTGGAGCTTCTCCGGTGCCCCATGCCGAAATCCTGGAAGTTGTAAAGCCGATTCTGGAAAAAGAGGGGATTAATCTAGAAATTGTGGAATTTACCGACTATGTTCAGCCCAATTTGAAATTGGCAGAAAAGGAACTCGACGCCAACTATTTCCAGCACATTCCGTACCTTGAGGAGTTTTCAAAGGAGCACAATCTAGATTTGACCTACATCGCAAAGGTCCACATCGAGCCCATGGGGGCCTATTCCCAAAAGATTAAAAATCTTGGCGAACTAAAAGAAGGAGCCACCGTCGCCATACCCAACGACCCGACCAATGCCGGAAGAGCTCTTTTGCTCCTGCAAACAGCGGGACTCATTAAATTAAAGCCTGAGGAGGGGATAAAAGCTACAGTTGGCGACATTGTTGAAAATCCAAAAGGTTTGAAGATAACCGAACTTGAGGCTGCAACCCTCCCCCGGGTACTGCCGGACGTGGACCTGGCGGTGATCAATACCAACTATGCTCTGGAGGCAGGGCTCGTTCCCACAAAGGACGCGCTCATCATTGAAGATGCCAACTCGCCCTATGTAAACGTGTTGGTGGTCCGAAAAGGAGACGAATCAAGGCCGGAACTCAAAAAACTCGCCGAAGCATTGAATTCGCCCGAAGTCAAAAAGTTCATCGAAGAGAAATATCAAGGGGCCGTCGTGCCCGCCTTCTAATAGCGGAGTGATTTTATGGCATACTTTTCCAAAACTTTCGGCGTAATCGCCGGAACGCCTCAAGACACAAAAATGGGCGTGGAATTCATGAGAAAAAAGGGGTTTGATGCGGTGGGAATTCCTACCGCCTCAAACCCCGAAGAGCAAAATATGCTGCAGTACCAAAAAGCCGATACCCTTACTCAAAAAGTCATCGCCATTATCGACGAGTTCCATAAAAAGAACATAAAAAGCATTATGATATACTGCAATTCTCTTTCGGCAGCCATAGACTTTAACCTCGTAGAAAACAAATATCCTTCTTCCTATATCTTAACACCACTTCAATCGTACCGCAACCTGGCGTCAAAATACAGCCGCCTTATCGTCTGGGCCGCCAACGCCCAGTCCCTCAAGGTCATAGAACAGATTCTATACGAAAGCAACCCATCCATCCGGGTCATCGGAGTTACCCTCCTCCCGGTGGTGAATGCCATTGAAAATTTAATGCCGCCGGAAGACATCTTCGAGAAGTTCAACCTTGCCAATTTCTTGCCAAAAAGTTTCGGAGCCGAGGGACTGGTGCTCGGCTGCACGCACTTCCCCTATTTGAAAAAAATACTCGAAGAAAAGCTCGATGTAACAGTCGTCGACCCGATGGAGGAAGTGCTGAGAGATTTCGTTTTACGCTTAAACGCATTTTAATATCAATTTTGCCAAGGCCGCCTCTTTTGTGTCCGCACCCATAGAGACGACTCCGGCTTCCAGGGCCTTTACTCCGACCTCGTAGAGAGTCAGGTCCACCCCTTCGAAGGGCACCTGGGTGGTGACCGCCACCGTTATTTCCGACTCTACAAGTTCACGGATGGCAGGAAGAAGGTTCCGCGGCGGACGGAACGTTATACCCCCCGCCCCGAAACTTTCTATCAGCACCGAATGGTAACCCTTTTCTTTGGCAAAAAGCAGCACTTCTGGCTCGATGCCCGGGTAGAGTTTGACAAGAAGCACCCTGGTGTCGAGCCTGTCGTAAAGGACGGCAGGGCAAGCTTTTTTTTCCTCAGGGTTTATTTCTCCTCTTTCGGCGATAAGGTTCCAAACTTTTGCAATCCGCCTCCCTTCGGCCTTCAAGGCCTCCTCATCCCATTCGATGGCCCCTTCGCACACCTTGCCGGCATAAGGAGCGTTTACGCTCCAGAAGGCATCAAAGCTCGAGGTTTTCATCTTGCTCGCTCTGTCGCCGAAAATAACCTTTCCGTCAAAGACCACGAAAACACCGGGCCGGCCCGAAGCGGCCACCCTGAAGCTGTCGAGCAGATTTTTTCTGGCGTCGCTTTTTTCCTCGCCGATGGATTTTTGGGCGCCGGTCAGCACTACCGGCTTTTTTAAATAGGTGAGCATGTATGTAAGGGCCGCTGCAGTGTATGCCATGGTATCGGTGCCGTGGGAAATCACCACTCCGTCAAAATCATAAAGCGCATCGCTCACCGCCCTGGCTATGGTCACCCAGTCCTCAGGCTGCATATTGGAACTGTCTATGTTCATTATGAGCTTCCCTTCTATTTGCGCAAAATCCGAAAGTTCAGGCAAAAGTGCGAGCATTTCTTTCTCAGTAAAGGCAGGCCTTAAACCCTCAGGACCGGGTACCGAGGCGATGGTACCGCCTGTTGCAAGAAATGCCAATTTTTTTATTTTTAAGTTCATCCATTTCCCTCCTTTTAAGTAACTTGTCTGTCATAATATTCATTCCCCGCAAATATACTAAGCATACGATGTACAAATTATACCATAATTACCAGTGCTCGGGGTCTACTACGTTTATAGGATTTATGGGGCGCTGTAAAAATGCCTCGCCCACTTTTATAAACCTTTCCGGGTCGTCGCTCACAAAAAATTTATAATGAGGTAAGAGCCCTTGTCCCCTTTCCAGGCCTTTTTCAAAAAGTATGGCTGCTACTTCCCTGGCAGTTTCAAGCGCCGAATCTACCAATGTAACTTTATCTCCCATTACTTTCTTTAACGTCGGTTTCAGGAGGGGGTAATGGGTACATCCCAGCACCAGCGTGTCTATACCCTCTTTTTGAAGCGGAGCAAGGTAAATTTTTGCCGTATGGTATGCGACTTCGTTTTCCAGCCAACCTTCTTCAACTAGGGGCACAAATAGGGGGCACGCTCTTGAAAATATAGCTATATTCTCATTTATGGCGCGTATTGCCCTTTCATAAGCTCCACTTTTTACCGTCCGCTCGGTGCCTATCACCCCCACCTTCCTGTTTTTTGTAGCTTTCACGGCTGCCCTGGCTCCCGGTTCTATAACTCCGACCACCGGTACAGGCAACATGTCTTGAAGCTTTTCCAAGCACGTAGCACTGACGGTGTTGCAGGCGATCACAATCATCTTCACATCTTGTTTCATAAGAAAACTTACTCCCTCTTTGGCAAACCGGGTGATGGTCTCCTTGGATTTGGAACCGTAAGGCACCCTTGCAGTATCGCCCAGATAAACTATATTTTCCCAAGGCATAAGGTTCATTATTTCCTTTGCCACCGTAAGTCCACCGATGCCGGAGTCGAAGATTCCTATTGGTTTTTGACTTTCCATATTCCGACCTCCTGCGCAAGTATAAAAACTTTTTATCTTTGTGATAATAATATTATTTAGTTTACACCAGTTTTTATAATCTTTCCAGCGGAGAAAAATCCCACAAACAGCCATCTGCAGCGACTAACAGTCCAAGTCTTGCCTGTATGACATGACTTATACTCCTTCCTTCAAAATACGTCTTTACTCTTTCACCGCCGGGCTTTAGCATCACAAGGCCAGCATCGGTGGGAATAAATATAGCATCGGCGCATGAAAGAGGCAATGCGGCAGGGGACACATTTAAATCCTCTTCCCACTTTACATTTCCTTCTTCGGTATCAATGGACATTACCTTTCCGCTACTAGCTACAACAATCGCACTTTTTTCCAAAAAACAGAGCGCATGAATTTTTTCCCCAAAATTTTTATTCCAGAGCATCTTCCCCGTCCTCGCATCCAGGCAAAATATGCTTCCTTCATCGTTTACCGCAAACGCTTTTTTTTCAAAAACCGAAACAGGCCCTTTTATGAACCCGGGAAGTCTTGCTTTCCAAAATAGCGCGCCTTTATCATCTAGGCAGTATACTACTGAAAGTGAGCCGAAATACAAAAAATCCAAGGCTAAAGTCATAGGGGTGATGTAGTCAGCACCTGTCCTGTACCGCCACATTATTTCCCCACTCCAGTTCAGGGCGTATAAAACTCCACTCCTTGATGAGGCGTACACGCCATTTTCATTTGCTACAGCAGGAGATTCAAAATCATCACGGGCAAATTCAAATTTTGCCTCACCGGAATAGGCATCTAATGCAACTAGCGAAGATGCTGAAACTAAAACTGCCTCCTGGGCAAGGCTCATAGAGCTCGGGGAAATCTTTTTCCTCCACTTAAATTTTTTGTTTCCAAGGTCGAAGGCCCCTATTGAATTTTCCTCTGCAACAAAAACCGAGTTTTTCTTTGCGGTTAGGGCAACCAGCCCTTTTACTTTTGCCAGTTTCGAAACCTCAAGGGATGAGCCCAAAAACACCGGAGAATGACCGGTATGGCAAAAATCTCTTTTTAGCGTCACCCATTCTCCGGCCCCTTTTTTTATCATCTTTTGCAGAACATCGAAGAAAATTCCGTCAGCAATCCCGGTCGGCTTTATTTTCATTAATCTTTGAAACTTCCTAACGGCGTGCTCAGTCTCAGGGCCGAATACGCCGTCGACCTTTCCGCAATAAAGTCCGAACCACTTTAGTGCCTGTTGAATGTGCCTTACATCAGTACCCACCATATAAGGCCTCGTTTTTCGAAGTTCCCTGCTACCCCCTTGGATATAAACAAGCCGCACCCTTCACCACCTACCCCGGCATTTTACCCCCCATAATCTCAGATTATTCGCAATGAATTTTTTTTGTGAAAAATATAAAGCCAGGGTTTTTAAAAGCCCTGGCTGTGCGCCCTCGGGAGCTATTTTTTATTTTTCGCGCTGTCTTCCATGAGCATTCGCTCTGCTCTTTCTATGGCAAGCCTTACCAGGTTGCCGCAGTCCCTGGAAGACACGCTTCCCCAACCCTCTCTCGCGACGATATCCGCCACCCCAAGCTCTTTTGCAAGTTCGTACTTGAGGGCTTCAGACATGACGCCGCGCCTTCGGGCCATCAAGCTCCCTCCTTAAATTTTTTCGCACATTATTATGGTGCGTAATAAGCAGAAAAATATGTTGATAGTACCCTCTAATTTTGCCATTTATTGTTAAAAAATTTAATTCCCTGCATACCATAAAAGCCCCTTTTAATCAGGGGCTCTTGACCGCTTTCATCCGACCTGTTCGGCCTGCCGGTAATACTCCATTTCCACGCTTTCCCTGTCGGCCAGCACCTTTATGAAATTGGTTTCGGGGTCTTCGGTGCCCTGCAGGTGGCAGCCTTCGGCCTTGAGTGCCTTTGCGTATTCTATGACTTCTCTTGTAATGCGCTCTCCAGGACATATAATAGGTATTCCGGGCGGGTACGCCATCAGCATCTCGGCGCTGATTTCGCCTTCTGACTCCTCAAGATGCATAACCCTTTTTTCGCTGTAGAATGCAAACCTAGGCGAAACCACCAGTTCCTGGTTTTCCGGGAGGCTTGCAGCAATCTTTATGACGTTTTTCCTCGCGTATTTTTGCGCTATTTCTTTTATGGCATCGACCAAGGCAGCCAAGCTCTCTTCGCTGTCGCCTATGGCGCCTACAGCCAAAACGTTATAAAGGTCGGAAAGTTCTACCTGGATATGATATTCGTACCTCAGTATCCTTTCTACTTCAAAGCCGGAAAGCCCTAGCTCCCTAACGTTAATGGCAAGTTTCGTCGGGTCGTATGCGTAGCACCCCTCGGTGCCTTCGATTTCCCTTCCCATCACGTATATTCCGTCTATGGAATTGAGCTTACTCCTTGCCTCTTCGCAAAGTTTTATGGTCCTTTCAAGCATCTCCCTGCCCTTCAAGGCTATCTGTTTTCGAGCAACATCGAGCGATGCCATCAAAGGATAGGAAGGGCTGGTGGTCTGGGTCAAATTCATGGCTGCCTTTACTCTTTTGTCGTCAACCAGATTCCCTTTTACCAGCAGTATGGAGCTTTGCGTCATGGACCCCACGAGCTTGTGGACGCTGGCGGCGCTCATGTCTGCGCCGGCCTCCATCGCAGAAAGAGGAAGCTCCGGATGAAAGCCGAAGTGGGCTCCGTGGGCCTCGTCCACTATTACAGGCTTTTCAAAGGCGTGGGCAATTTCTACTATCTCTTTGAGGTTCGATGCCACGCCGTAATAAGTGGGGTTTATAACGAAAACGGCCTTGGCGTTAGGGTGCTCCACCAAAGCTCGCCTTACGCTTTCCGGAGTGATGCCCATGGCAATTCCCATGTAATCGTCTATCACGGGCTTTATATAAACTGGCCTTGCACCGCTCAATATCAGGCCTCCGACCACCGAACGATGGGCATTTCGCGGGATTAATATCTCATCTCCGGGCCCTGCCACCGAAAGGATCATAGCCTGGATGCCCGAAGTAGTGCCATTTACCAAGAAGTGGGCATGGTCAGCACCGAAGGCATCTGCTGCCAATTCTTCTGCCCTTTTGATTACGCCAAGGGGGTTGCAGACGTTGTCAAGGCCGAGGAGGCCTGCGGTGACATCAATGGCCAGAATATTTTCTCCTACAAATTCCCTGAATTCTGGAATTCCCCTGCCGCCCTTATGCCCCGGCACGTGGAAAGATATGGTGCCGTCTTCCACGTACTTTTTTAGGGCGGTAAAGAGCGGCGTTTCTTGCTGTTCCTCAACTCTCATAATCAGTCTCCCTCCCATCTTTTTAACATACTAATTAAAGCACAGAACGAGTGGAATTTCAATATAAAAACCAGAACAAAATGTTAATTTTTTGTTAAGAAACGGTGTAATAATGAATAAATATTTTTATAACCTAATATTATCCACGCCATTTGGGTTAATCGAAAATTCCGGCGAAATATGCCCGTTTAATGCCGCTTTTCAATTATTTGCGGCAAGTTTAAAGCTCTGCTGGAACTTATCCCACGCCGCCTGAAGCCAATCCGCAGTTTTGAATTTTACCACTACAGGCACTTTTTCTCTGGTTTCAATAATATCTACGCAGTTCCCTTTGCTTTCGGTTTTTTTTGCAGACGCTTGTACTTTATTGCCTTTCTTATGTTCCTGCGCTTTATTTTCTTTTTTGCTACTTTCGCCTGCCATCAAGCTTTGATTTTCCACCAATTTTGGCTCTTCTTTTGCTATACCGTGGGTGATGTCCACGAAGCAAAGCGGCGGGAACAGGATGCACCACCAGTTTTTGCCTTCTCCTTTCCCTATAATAATCCTCAATGCCTCATATTCGCCTGGCGGGAGGGTGATAAAACCGTAGGTCTTTACGGGAAATTGGAACTTGCCGAAGAGGGCTTTTACATCGTAATCCTTTCCTCTTTCTCTTACTACTTTTTTTGCTATGGCCTCTATGGTTTCGAGGTGAGACTTAATATAATCCCTAGCTTCATCTATATTGTCGAAATTAGAAAGGTCATCTTCCAGTGCTTTCAACACCGCATCGCGAACATGAAGCTTCAGCTCCTGCTCTTCTTTAGAATTGCCACTGGCCACTACGTGAAACCTTATTATATTAGTGGGATTTTTTTGGGCATCTATACTATGACCCGCTATGCCCGATACCCCTGCAAGTGCACCAGCAACGGAAAGCACCGCCACCATCGCAGTTATTGTAGCCACTTTTTTAAGAGCCGACATTTTGTCCTCCCCCTTGCTAATTTTTCCATCTAAAATTATTCCCCTATAGATAAGCACCTATACCGCGGATAGTAGCCTTTGTATCGACAATGATTTCTGCATCGGGGAAAACGTTCTCCCAGTCCTCCTTGTAATACTCCCAGACGTCGGGTTTGTACTTATATAGATATTCGCCGAAGCCAAGGACATCCACCTGAAATTCTTTCTGCACTTTTTTAACCCCTTTTAATATTATCTGGTTCACCTTTCCTTCTAGGTCTTTTTCCAGTTTTTTTAAGGCACTTTCATCTATTTTCATATCGACCGGCGTCTCTACGATGTCGGCTAATATTTCCGGCGTTATTTTGAACTTCGGATAGGTTCCGGCCTCTATAAGTTCCATCTTAGTCGAAATCTGGACTATGCTCATCACCACCGGGTAATCCATTCCCGGCTTTTTAAAAGTCAAGTCTCCACCCCTCACTTTTCCCAGGACGAAGTTGACCCCAAGGGTCTCGTCTTCATCCAGCCACCCCACCAGCTTGTACTTTTTTACAACCGCCGCACCGCCTATCGAGACATCCGTTTTCCCGGGGGTCAGCCTCGGGAGGAGGACATTTCCCTTTGTCGTATAGGCCTTTTTCAAAAAGTCGTCTATGGTGATCTCAACAAATCTTGAGCAGAAATTCCAGTTTTCAAAGATGTTAGAAATATAAAGCGCAAGGAGCGTCTCGTATTCGTTTTTTGCTTTGAGCGCATCTTCTGCCTTCCCTTTTACCACCATTATCCTGCCGCGGCGGTTTACTTCGGTGTTCCTCGAAAGGAAATTAACTACACCCTCAATCCCGTCCCTCGCAGCCTCTTCTCCTATCAATATAACCCGGGTGTGCTCGAAAAACAGCCTCCTGCTCAGGCGGCGAGACATCTGGCGGGATGCGGAGTGGATCGAGTTTGCAAGAGTGCTGACCGTTGCGATGGTAGAGCCTCCTCCTCCCCCTCCCTGGCCTCCTTCGCCCGATATTTTCCTGACTATCGGCATGGTGAACTCTACTTTGATTTTTCCCTCCACCGGTGCTTTATCTATACCTATGTTCCCAACGAAAAACCTGCGGTCTATGTCCACCATGTCCCAGCAGCCTGATATGGTTAAAACTGCAAAAATCAGCATAACTAAAAATACTGCAATTTTTAGCTTCACTTTTTCTTCCCCGCTTTCGCCCTTATAATACCCACGGTCAGGATTAATATAGGTAGGATAAAACAGGTAATCAGCGTAAAGTTCCCTGAAAGCTTAAGCCATAATTCGACCTCCATTATGTTCCTCGGGAACATGGCCAAAAGATATATCCACGGTAAAAGTACCGAGGTAAAAATCTTAAACTCTTTAGCTTTGAATACATTAGTGAAGGTGACGGAAGCTGCGAAATAGTAGGCACATACAGTGGTAAAAACTACCAGGACCCAAAGCGCCACTGCTAATGCATCAAGCCTCTCCAGGACCTCTCCCGGCACGCTTATTCGCCTTACAACGGACATGGTGGGCCAAAGGCTCCTTGTCGTTTCGGCTATGCCCATTGCCACTACTACGGTGACAACTACAAAAATATAAAATGCAGTAATTATCCCTATAGCAACCCACATTATTTTGTTTATGTCCTTTTTCGTCTTCAATCCCTGTGCTGAAGTCAATAGCACCTCAAAGCCCACCAGGCTCAGCATCGAACTTAATGCCCCTTCTAAAAGGTTTTTGGGAGGGGTCCTCAGAAAAGGCAAAAGTTCTGAAAAGTCGGCTGCATAAAGGCCTAATAGCAGCATCCCAACCGCCGGGATAAGCCAAAAAGGAAAAATAACCACCATGAGCCTCACCATCGGCTCAAGGCCGTGTCGCACGAGGTAAAAGGAGAGCAAAAGCAATGTCACGATGAAAAATTCTAAAGGAGTATCCTCCAGGGCGAAATTTTTCATCACCTCGGCGAAGTCTCGCAAGACTACCGACGTAATCATCAAAAAATACATACCGTACAACAGGCCAAGCAGCACTCCAACAGGCTTACTTAATGTGTGCGAAATGTAATCAATGAAAGTTTTCTCTTCCATCTTTTTTATTATCTGCGCTACCACTAACGCTCCCAGAAGGGTTATGAACCCACCCAGGAGCACCGCGAGCCAGCAGTCGGGGCCTGCGATTTCTGCGGTAACCCTTGGAAGGCTCAATATCCCCACACCTATCGCGGCATTCACCACCAGGGCTATCGCCTGCTCGCTTGATATGCGGTCGTCATCCATCATCATTTTCTTTTTCACCTCCCCTTTCCTTTTTTCGGGGGTCCTGGACCCTCGTCTTATCCGCAGGCATCGTGTATTCAGGCCTTTCCTTTAGCATTGGAAGCGGCGCCCGGAGCACCAGGTCCCGGAGCGTACCAAATTTAAACGATATTATGGGAGAAAGGTACGGGACCCCGAAGCTCTTGAGTGTCACAAGGTGAACAGTGAGCCCCAAAAACCCGAGCATGACGCCGTAAAGCCCGGCCACCGACGCGAGGATCAAAAATATGAAGGCAAGCAGCCTAAACCCTATGGCCACGCTGAAATTGGGAACTGCAAAGGATGATATGGCATTTATGGCAATAAGGATCACCATAATTGGGCTCACTATCCCGGCTCTCACGGCAGCTTCCCCTACGACAAGGCCGCCTACGATGCCTATAGTCTGACCGATTGGGCCCGGAAGCCTTATTCCCGCTTCCCTTAACACTTCCAGCGCAAGCATCATTATGAGGGCTTCCACCGTCGTGGAAAAAGGCACTCCCTCCCTCGTCGCCCCGATGGAAAGGGCAAGGTCAGTTGGGAGCATCCCTGGGTGGTATGCCACCATGGCCACGTAAAATGAAGGCGATGCTATGGCTAAAATTGCAGCGACATACCTGAGAAACCTTACAAGTGATGCGATGTACCACCTTTCGTAATAGTCCTCCGACGAGTGGAAAAGGCTGAATAAAGTAGTAGGAAGGATAAGCACAAAAGGAGTAGTGTCGCAAATTATCACTACATTTCCTTCTAAAAGAGCAGCCGCCGCCACGTCGGGCCTTTCGGTGCGCCTGAACTGCGGAAAAAACGAAACCCAGTTGTCTTCAATCATCTGCTCTATATAGCCGCTTTCCAGCACACCATCTATGTCCACCTTGTTTAACCTCTTTAAGACCTCTTCCACGATGGAAGGGTTTGCAATTCCCTTGATGTAAAGCACCCCCACGTCGGTCCTGGTGTGCCTTCCCAGCTTTATTGTCTTTACTTTCAGATTTGGGTCCCTAAGCCTTCGGCGAACTAATGCCACATTGACCCTGTAGGTCTCTGTAAACCCTTCCCTCGGCCCCCTTATGACTGCTTCCGTGAGAGGTTCCTCGACCCCTCTCTTTTCCCATCCTTTTGTATTTAATATTACGGCCCTTGTCAACTTGTCAATTATCAAAGCTGTATCCCCCGAGAGAACTGCCAGCACCAGCTCCCCGAAATTATCCGCTTCTTTTATCTCTGCGACGGTGAGCAGCCCTTCTTTTATGAGCTCGAAAAACTTATCCCCGGCACTGTATTCCAGCGGTGTCTGCCTGGCGTATAACATCAAGGACTTCATCACTTCTTCGTGAATAAGCCTCTTGTCCACGAGGCCATCGATGCTTAGCATGGCCATCCTGTGCTTTTGCCTTTCGGGGTTTCCCATCACAAATTCCCTTATTATCAAGTCGTCGCAGTCTGCCAGATACTCCTTGAATACCTTTATATTTTCGTCGATGTCTTTATGAAGCTTGCGGCTGGTGTCAGGAGTCATATCCCTTTCGTAATATATCTCGGTCTTCTTTTTGCTGCCCAGCGTGTCGAAGATTCCCACAATTTATCACCCCTGCCTCACCGGCTGATAAATATTATGTATGTCAACAAACTGCCAATAGTGTAAATGACCCCTAATATTCTCAGCAAAAGCCTTTCCGCCTTCAGATTCTTTTGCTCCATGCTCCGGGCTTCTACTAAAAACATGAATATTCCCGTGACCATGAATACGATGGCAGTAAATAAGGTAAAGGCCTCTTTAAAATCTCCGGCAATAATCTTTAGTATCTCCGATAATACAGTCACAAGTTGCTACCACCTTTTTTGTGATTTTCATTATGTATTTTCTCTTTGATGTGTCATTTTATTCCGCTTTAAGGTGCAAAAAATTTTCCTCAAACATCTTGATGTTTTGTATTTTTATACTTATACTTTTGAACTATATAAGGAAAATTAATCAAAAATTGATAAGGGGTGCTTTAAAAAATGGAAATCCTCGTAACTCTGGATACCATAAAGAATCACCAGGACAGTAAAGTCTTAAAGTTCCCCTCGGGTTCTATAGTCACAAAGGAGGCCCGGACTTTTGCCGCATCAAGGGGTATAAAGATTTACGTGGGAGACGAGCTTTTGGAAGAACCATTCCCCGTAAACTTAAAGCCCACAAAAAGGGCAGTCATTTCAGTGATAGGAGAAGACAGGGTGGGTATTATAGCCGGAATATCTGAAGTGCTTGCGAAAAACAACGTAAACATTCTCGATATAACCCAGACATCCATAGAGGGGCTGTTTACAATGATAATGGTGGTCGACATAGCCGATTGCAGGGTGAGCTTTGATGAATTGAAGAAACTGCTAGAAGAGAGGGGAAATTCCCTTTCCGTTCGGGTCGACGCCCAGCGAGAAGAAGTCTTTCGCTTTATGCACAGGATATAAGGGGGATAAAGATGAGCTTTTCTAGGGATGAAATTATAGAGACGATAAGAATGGTACAAGCCGAAAATCTAGATATAAGGACAATAACCCTCGGCATAAGCCTGAGGGACTGCGCCGATGAAAGGGTTTACAAAGCAGCAGAAAAAATTTATAACAAGCTCACTCAAACTGCAGAAAATCTAGTTCCGGTGGCTGAGGAACTTGAGGCAGAATTCGGAATTCCAATTGTAAACAAGCGCATTTCCGTGACCCCCATTGCGATTGTGGCCGAATCCTGCAGGGAAAAGGACCTGACCCCCATAGCCGAGGCTATGGACAGAGCTGCGAAGGAATTAAAAATAGACTTCATCGGCGGCTTTTCGGCACTCGCGCAAAAGGGATTTACCAGGGGCGACATTAATCTCATCAATTCAATCCCGGAAGCCCTTTCTTTTACCGAAAGGGTCTGCGCTTCGGTCAACGCGGCATCGAGCCGCGCCGGGATAAACATGGATGCTGTACTCGCAATGGGCCACGTCATCAAAAAAACTGCCGAACTCACAGCGGATCGCGACGGAATAGGATGTGCTAAACTGGTGGTATTTGCCAATGCGGTGGAGGACAACCCATTTATGGCAGGAGCCTTCCATGGCCCCGGAGAGGCCGAGACTACCGTAAATATAGGTATCAGCGGGCCCGGAGTGGTGAACACGGTAATAAGGCGTCTAGGAAAAGACGCCGACTTCGGAGAACTCGCCGAAGCCGTAAAGCGGACTGCCTTCAAGATAACGAGGGCCGGCGAGCTCATAGGAAGGGAAGCTGCGCGTCGCCTCGGGGCTTCTTTCGGAGTCATAGACCTTTCCCTCGCCCCGACCCCAGCGGTAGGCGACAGCATAGCCAACATCCTTGAAGCCATGGGCCTTGAGCGGTGCGGCGCGCCGGGGACTACGGCGGCGCTCATGCTCCTCAACGACGCAGTAAAAAAAGGCGGTGCCATGGCCGCATCTTATGTAGGCGGCCTTTCCGGCGCCTTCATACCGGTGAGCGAAGACGCAGGGATGATAAGGGCTGCAAAGGATGGCGCTTTGACCATAGAAAAGCTGGAAGCCATGACCTGCGTCTGCTCGGTGGGCCTTGACATGATAGCCATACCCGGCGATACCACCCCTGAGACCATAGCTGCCATAATAGCCGACGAGATGGCAATCGGGGTAGTAAACAAAAAAACCACAGCAGTTAGGATAATCCCCGCCCCTGGGAAAAAGGCCGGAGACTTCGTGGAATTCGGAGGGCTTTTAGGCAGGGCTCCTGTGATGCCTGTAAGCACCTTCGATTCCTCGGTTTTTGTTAGGAGGGGAGGAAGGATACCTCCTCCTATCCAGAGCCTGGTGAATTGATAACAAAAATATTTCATAAAAAATATCCCCGCTTTGATCAAAAAATGCGGGGATATTTTTTCTTCCGAAATTCGTAGCGAATTAATAGTACATCACCTTTTCTAGGAAATCCTTTTCCAGATCATCTTTTAAATAGTTTATGAAGCGGTTTAAAAATGCAGCGGCTTCCGCCCTCGTCACGGGGTCATGAGGTCTGAAGTGGCCCGTCTCATCTCCTTTGATCAGTCCTATGCTGCTTCCTATATAAACCGAGTCTTTTGCCCAATCGGGTATCTCTCTTTCATCCCTGAACCCAAGGCGGTACGCCAAGGGGGCGGTTTTCTCAAGTCCCAGCGCCCGAACCAGCATAGTTACTACCTGTGCCCTGGTGAGGACCCGGTCGGGGGAAAACCGTTTTGGAGAAGTGCCTTCAACCACTCCCATCCTCGCCAATGCTGAAACTATCTTCGCTCCCTCTTCGTCCAGGGATAAATCATCAAACTCCATATTTGCACCGGCCCTGTAATCTATCAAATTTTCCGCCCTGGAGCTTACATCCAAAAGCCTGCCTAAGGCCAGGGCAAAGTCGAGCCTCCTTGCCGGAATCTGAGGCCAGTAATAGTTCCCTTCCTGCCTGATTATGCCAAGGGCAGCGAGTCTTTCTACATCCTGCCTTGCCCAGTGGGACTTTATATCGTAAAATTCAGGTATATAGCCCGTCTCGACTTTCGGCGTTGAGGAAAGGCTTATCTTTTCGCTCCCCTTGTTTTGCCTCTTCAGCGGCACGCCGTTTTCATCAAACTGCGGCAAGGTGTAATCGTACCTGCAAGTAGCATCCGCAAAGACCGTTTTTACATAAGCACCCTCGAAGCTCATGAGGGTTGGCCGGTTTTCCACATAAGACACTTGTACTTTTTGAGAAGACGAGAGCCTCTCCTCGACAACTCCGGTCCAGCTTGCCTCCTGCACGTTGTTTTTCTCATCGGCTTTTCTGTGCGAAGATATTATATATTCTATCTCCCTCGTTTCTGCAAAACCCCAGGCACTGCCGTAGCCCGCACCTTTGCCCGATATTTCCACTTCCACCGTGCCTTTTCCGCTGTTTAAGTCATATACTTTTTTCCCCCTGATGACAGTAGTGGTATAATCCACCGCAGCGGAAAAGTCGGAAATCGAAGAGGCTGTAAAGGCGTAGTTTTTAAGGGTATATCTATCGGTGGTCCTGCCCTTTTTTACAGTTATAGTCTCGCTGGCCCGGACTATTTCATAACTCGTCTTGACCTGCTTTTTCCCATCCCCAGTAGACATTGTAACAAGGAGGGTTATACCCCTTGATAGTTTCACGCTGCCGTCGGAACTTGCAAGGTTATACGATATGCGGTCCTGCCTCCTGCCGTTTCTCACCGCACCCCGGGATATGTCTACACTTCCCTCCAGGAGAACGGGCTTTCCGGTGATGAAGACCATCTCGCTGTATTTTACTTCGTCCATTATACCGCCTTCGAAGCCGGGAAGCTTTTGGGCAAAAGCCGGGGCAGCGCCGCTTAGCATAAATGCAGCCATAAAAATCAGGATGACGAAAGTTTTTCTCAAAGCATACCACATCCCACTTTTTATTTCTGGACAAAGACAAGCAGGCAGTTGTTGTTTTCCCTGATTACGTAAAGCACCTGTCCCTTTTTCAAATCATCGAAATTTACAGGTCTTGCCCCTTCCAGGATTATGGCCCCCGTTTTGTTCAGCTCTAAAGACTTTAAACTCCTATTCCACTTTTCGCTGAACTGGTTGAAATCCAGCATGTCTTCGAGTTTCACATAGCCCTCTGCAGTAAACCCTGCAAATGTGCCCAGGCTTATCACATCGTCGCTCCTTGCGCCTTCTTTTATTACCATGGCCCTGACTTTGCCGGCTTCTAAGAGTATATAAGCACTTTTTCCGAAATATTTTTCCTCATACCTGTCCCACAAAAGTTCGTCCCTGGATATGACCTTTGGTGAGCTGGCCGTAGCATCGATTATCACAGCATCATCGCAAATTTCCAAGCTCTCGCTGCTTTTCCTTTCGGAAGACCATAAGCTTTCTTCCAGTTCGCTTCTGTATCTTAATATTATGCTGCCTTTTTCAATGTCATAGATTTGTCCTTTAACAACTTTCAATTCTGGCTCAAGAAATCTCGGCTGGTAAATTAAAACCGCCTTTGAGCCGGAAGAGCTTTTGTTGGCAATCACAAAGACGCCGCCTTTTTCTTTTAAATACTCAGGCCTTACTGAAGAGCTGCCCGCAACGGCTATGGTCCCCTCGTCCATGAGCATCTCCAGTTCGCCTACGTAGATTTCACCCGTAGACCACCGCACCTTCTCAATAAAGCCGTTATCCAGGTACTCGTCACCGGACTTTACCACAGCCTTAACTGCCCTGCTGACGCCACCTTCGTCAGTCAAGGCTAGGTACACATCCTTCCCCTTGTATTCCGCCGCAAGTTTACCTATATCCGTGATTCCGCGTTCGGAAAAAGCCTCAGCCCCACGCAACCTTACCTTGAGCATGTCTTTTACATCCTTAAACAATCCGTAGTAGAATTCTTTCACGTCCGACACGATGAGATATTCTTCCCCTGCTTGGCCCGCGATCTTCCCCTTTACAATGCGGGAAATTTTCCCTCCTTTTGCCACTTCCACCCTCAGGCTCTTTTCTTTATTATCCGGATAAATCGTCACTTTGTCCCCCAATTCCAGCGATTCAGGGGTGACCTTGAGGCCTTCTTTTAAGACAGTATCCAACTTGGAAATCGATACCTCTTTTTCTCCATCCTTTGTGGACAAAATGAGTTTATATGTCCCGCCGTCTTCCTTTATCTCCTTTACCGTCCCTTCGAGGGGAAAATTAAGGAGAGCTTCCTGGTCTTCATAGGCCGGCGAGAAGGTTTCAGAAGTTACTGCCGCTTCAATGCGGCTTACTTTGCCGTTCACCGCCCAGGCAGTAACATCTATTCCTGGCAGAAGGTCACTTAGTCTGGCCTTCCTTCCATCCACGAAGACTTCTGGAAATTCGGGAAGCTCCAGAAAGACGGTATTTCCTCTTTCATCTTTTATATAAAGCTGCCCTTTTCCTATCATGGAAAGCTGTCCTGATATTTTCCTTGTCGAATAACTTGCTATCTCGGCGTATATGACCTCGTTTTCTTTTGCAAGGACTTCAACATAGTCTCCTTTTTTTAAAATTCCCGAAGCATACCTTTTTTTGTCTTTCAATACCGGAAAATCGGTCAATCCTTGAGTCACCTTTATATCATAAACCGGACCTTCGTCGGTCTTAACCGAAAATGCCAATTCTAAAGCCCCTGCTTTTTCAATTGAATTTATAATCCCCCGGAAAACCGTCAGCCTGAAGGCTTCTTCCCCTTTTATCCTGTCGACTAGCGCAGCAAGCTCCGCCCTCGTCATGGAATTGAGAGGATAGAGCTTTCCTCCCCAACCCCCGATAATACCTTTTTTTGCAAGGGAAGCTATGTATGGCAGCTTTTGTCTGTCAATATCCCCTGAATCCTCAAACAAAAGCGCATCGCCTGCGGATTGAGGCGAAAGCTTCAAGGCTTTGGCAGTCCATGCAAATACTTCCTGCCTTAATGCAGGTGTTTTAAAGTCCACAGAGCTTTCGCTTCTGTCCAGAAATCCCATCTGAAGGGCAAGTTCCAAATAGGGAACAGCCCAGGCAGATGCCTGAAAATCTGTCGCCCCGCTGCCCCTTTTGCCGGCAGCCCTGGACGGGTCAAATCCGGCTAGCCTTGCAAGTGTCGCCAGCGCTTCTTCGCGGCTCACTGGCCTTTGAGGGAAAAATCTACTCCCATCTCCCTGCATTATACCCATTGCAGAAACTCTTGCAATAGAAATTTCGGCCCAGTGGCCTGAAGTATCTAAAAATCCGGTTGACTTTGATAAATAAAGGCCGCGGGGCGTCCCGAAGTACTCGAGATTCCCCGCTTTCACGTCCCCAAAAAGGCAAAGAACTGTCAGAGTTGAAAGTAGCAATGCCAATGTACTTTTTATAGCCTTTGGTCTTGTCATTATGAATCACTCTCTCTTTCCGAAGACGCCATACCAGCCGGGCCGGTATATATACTGCCCGCTGATTTCCCATTTTCTAAATTCCGCATTGTACCAGTAAAGGCCGGAGCTTGTCACGGCAGATGGGTATGATATACCGCTTTTTATTTCGATATAAAGCCTTGCGTTGAAGCTTGCCAGCTTTTGAACCTTTTTGCCTACCCTGGACGACATTTCCACGAGAACCAGGTCGGAAAGCTGCATCATGTTTTTCTCTTTGAACTTCAATAGCTCATCCAGTTTTGCGCCCTCGGCTCTTGTCACATCTATGACCAGCGCCGCATCGTCCTTTTCGGCGGAACTCAAGCCGCTGAAGGCAGGCACGTAAAGGGACGACGGCGATATGCCAAGGCTGATGTCGTCGAAAACAAAACTCAGGGACGAGATCTTCTGGATTACCCCATAGGGCAGTACAGCCGTATAGCGCTGGTAGTTTCCCTTTGGCGACTTTACTACGACCCTGTAGTCTTCTTTTTTGAGGTAGTCGAGGTCTTTTACAGTCAAAGTCGCATAAGTTCCTTTAGCATCTACGACTATGTCGGCGGGAAGTTCTATAAGTTTTTCTTTCGTCCCCTCTTTGGTTATAGCATAATCAGCGTAGGTATAATCAGAAAATCCCAGCTCGTTGGCAGCCCTCACCCTGAAGTAGTAGCGGGTGCCGGGCTCGAGTCCTGTTACAATGTAGGAAGTGCTCGCAGTCCTGTCTATATATTTGAAAGGCCCTTTCGACGACGTGGCGCCGTATATTTCGTAGTAGTTGGCATTTAAAGCCTCCGACCAGGTGAGCAGCACCGCCGTCTCGTCTACTCTCCTTGCCGTAAAGTCTTCCGGAGTATCCGGCTTCGTCCTCGGTGGTTTATAGTAAAAGCCGTCCTTCAAGGTGGCCTGCCCGCCGTCCGGATTTATAACGGTCACGTCTTTGTATCCAGCCGAATGGGGAGGCGTCTTTGCCTTTATAGTCCTTTCGTTGAGCACTTTTACTTCCTGGGCCGCCTTCCCGCCTATGAATACCCGGGCGTTTGGTGCAAAATTTTCACCAGTTATAGTGACCTCAGTCCCCCCTTCCACCGGACCTTCTTGCGGCTCTACTTTTTCTATCTTCGGGTACGTCACGTAAGTAAAACCTTCTTCGAGCACGTCGAGTCCCGTGTCGGGATTTATTACTATTACGTCTTTAGGCCCTAAGTCTCCGGGGGGAAGAATTATGGTTATCTTATTTGACTCGACAGAAGTCACCTGGGCCTGGTTTTCTCCGATGTAGACTTTGACGTTGTTCTGGAAGTTTTCGCCGTATATCTCTACGGTTATACCGCCATAAGCTGGCCCGCGGTTGGGATTCACCTGGCTTATCCGAGGGTATTTTGCAGGCACTTTATATTCGAAAGCATCTCGCATCGCTGCCGAAAGGCCGTTGCCGTTTAGAACCACCACGTCCTTTTTGCCCGGCGTATTGGAAGGAGTCCTTCCTGTTATGGTATCAGGGCTTACTGCCACAACTCCGACCGCCTCTTCGCCGCCGAAGTATACCTTCACCGGGTTAACAAATCCTTTGCCTTTTATCGTAAATGGCGTCCCACCGGATATGGCGCCTTCAGTGGGATCAATTGATTCAAGGTGGATCTGTCCTGTGATATTAAGATATTCATATCCGCTTTTGAGAAGGGCAATTGCGCCGTCGGGATTCGCTACCCGCACATCTACTTTGCCCGGCGTCCCCGGCGGCACGGTTACGGTAACCTTAATGCCCGATACAAAACCTTCCACATCTGCGGTCCTGCCATGGTCGTCCTCTAACTTTTCAACTTTAGCTTCCGATGTCCCGAAAAACACCCTGAGCCCCGGGCGAAAATCCAGTCCCTCTATGGTCACCAGGTTTCCTCCGTAAGCAGGGCCTTTCGAAGGCGCTATCCCTGTTATCCTAGGCTTAGTCTCCGGCACGGTATACTCAAAATAGCCGCCGTAAGTCGCAAGCCCTCCGTCGGGATTTACCAGCACCACCCTTACCTGGTACTTGCCGTTTACCATTTCGTCGGCGCTTCCGACAGTGTATTCGGGGGTAATTGCCGTGGCAAGGGTGCCCGTATCGTCCACGGTCACCTGGCGGGACTCCACGCCGCCAAAGTACACCTTCGCTCCCTTTGAAAATTTTTGGCCTGTTATCTTAACTATAGTGCCGCCGTAAATAGTGCCGTATTTTGGGTCTATGTCGGATATCACAGGAATTGTAGCAGGAGGTACATATTCAAAACCGCCTTTTAATGTAAAACTCCCACCGTCTTCGTTAACCACCGTCACGTCCTTTTTGCCGTAGCTTGCTGCCCTGGGAGTGACTATCCTTATCTCAGTAGGGCTTATCAGGTTTACGTCATCTTTCGGCACTTCAATGCCGTCTATTATAACGGTTATTCCTTCTCTAAAGTCTGTCCCTTTGATGGTCACCGGCGTCCCGCCTTCGGAACTGCCCTTTGCCGGTTCAACCGCTGTTATAGTGGGGCTGCTCCTCGGGACGGTGTAGAGAAAGCTTCCCGGTTTTATCGCAAAGGCGCCGTCGCTTGCGTTTATCACCAGCACATCGGCATATCCTTCTTTTCCCGCAGGGGTCTTAGCCGTAATAGTAGTGCTGTCGATAACCTTAACGCCTGTTGCAAAGGAGTCTCCAATGACCACCAGGGCATCTTTTTCAAACTCCACACCTTTTATGGTGATGTCGGTTCCACCCTGAACTGGCCCTCGGTTGGGAGTTATCGTATGGATAACCGGGGCTGTACTCGTAGTCTTGTATAGGAAGCCTCGTTTTAGCGCGAAGCTGCCTCCGTCGGAGTTTTCTACCTTGATATCCGCATAGCCGGTAGTCCCGTCGGGTGATGCAGGAATTCTGGCCTTTATGAGGCTTTCGCTCATTACTTTTACATTTTCCAATTCTACAGCCTGCCCCGAAGATTCCTTGACAAGGTACACCCTGGCTTCGCTCTCAAAATTTTTGCCCTTAATCTCCACGAACACTCCGCCCTGCACCGGCCCCCTCGACGGGGTCACGGTTTCGATCATGGGGCTGCTTATGTACCTAAAGCATTCCCTCAGGACGTAAGTCCCTCCATCGGGGTTTACCACGGCCACGTCATGTAAGCCGGGGTAACCAGCAGGCGTAAGGGCGTTTATCTCTCCGGGGTTTTTCACCGTTACTCCTGAAGCTTCTTTACCTCCTATCAGCACTCTGGCGCCGCTCATGAAGTTTTCACCGGTAATCGTTATAGGCTCTCCTCCGGCAGCACTGCCCTGCTCCGGGGATATGCTGTCAATCCGCGGCCTGCTCTGCTCTACATAGTATTGAAAGGCGCCTTTCAATGTCACGCTGCCATAGTCATTGTATACAACGACGTCCTTGATTCCCGGCGTATTTGGAGGAACTATAAGCGTTATCTTCGTTGAATCCTCTACGTTTACGTTATAGGCCGCTTCTCCGCCTATGGTCACTTTCGTGCCCACTGTAAAGTTGGCCCCGGTGATGGTAGCAGGGATCATCCCGGATACGCTGGCGGAATTGGGGGTAATGGAGGTAATCACCATCACGTTGCTCTTGTACACAAATCCTCCCCACAAAATTGCTTCGCCGCCGTCAGGGTTTACGACCTTTACGTCCACCGCCCCTACTTGCGTCGACGAGGGAGTTATGGCTATTATGAGTCCCGAATGCACTACATCCACCATAGAAGCCTTGTTTTTCCCGAAATACACTTCAATGGGTTTTCCCGCCAGTTGCGCTATAAAATCCTCGCCGTAGATCCTTACAATGCTGCCTCCGCCTATCGGACCTATTGGTTGTTCTTCCATCCCTGTTCTGGGATTGTATACCACTACTTTTTCGATGACCGGCTGGCTCTTGGGAAGTTCGTAGGTGAACCCTCCTTTTAAAACCGCCTGGCTTTCTATTTCGACTTCTTCTCCAGTTTGCTTGTCAACTTTGACCACTTTTACTATTACATCCTGCGCCCCCACACTTCCGCCGGGAGTTACGGCGGTCAGAGTGGAAAGGTCATCTTTTACCATCACTTCAGTTGCGGGATTCCCTCCAATCGTAAGCCTAGTCTCCCGGCTATAAGTCCTGCCGTCCTCTCCCAAAATGTCGGCGGTCTTTACAAAATTTGCACCTTTTACCGTAACAGCAGTACCTCCCTGCACCGAGCCCTTATTGGGGGTAATGCTGGTGACAGAAAGCGCTTTTTCCGGTATCTTGTAAGTAAACGGCTTTGGAGAAATAGCTTCTTTTCCGTCAGGGTTTACCACTTTTACCGGCTTTTCGCCTGCAGTGCCCGGCGGAGTTATAGCCTTCAGGACACTTTTATACTCGCCGTTTATCAGTTCCACCTTTATCTCCGCAACCGTCGCCTCACTTTTATCTATATATAGCCTCGCTCCGCTCCTTATGTCGACACCGACGACTTTTATCTCGGTGCCGCCTGCCGTCGAACCCGACGTGGGTTCGATGCTCTCAATTATGGGGTTGCTCGGCGGAAGAACATAAGTGAATCCTGATTTTTTTACAAAGCTGCCGTAGTCACTCAAATTTATCACTGTTACATCTTTAGGGCCTTCCGAATTCCTAGGGGTCTTCACTTTTATGGAGGTAGAAGCAGCTTCCTGCACCTCAGCCTCGGCGCCGCCCAAAAACACCCTGATATTCTGAGCAAAGCCAGTGCCGCTTATCACTATGATATCTCCGCCTTCGGTGGACCCCCTATCCGGGGTTACGCCGGTTATGGTCGGAGCTACCACATATTGAAATTCTCCAGTCGCCGTCGAGCCATCAGGATTTTTTACTACGACTTGTTTTATCCCGACCTCGTTGGGAGGCGCCGTTGCCTCTATCACGTGCCTGTCGGGACTTTCTTTAATGACTTTCACATTGGTCGCGGCTTTTCCTCCTATGGTCACCTGCACCGCATTGGAAAAGTCCTTGCCGATGATGCGTATCGGCGTGCCGCCAGCCGTGCTGCCCGTATTTTTTTCCTCCCCTATCAGGGTCTTGAGGTCTATATTCATTATGACCTGGATTTCCGGGCAGCTCTGTAAAAACGTAAAGCTTCCTCTCAGCACGGCTTCGCCTTGGTCCGGATTCACAACCTTTATGTCCACCACACCTTGCGCCGAAGCTTCGGGTATTGTAGCCTTAATCCAGGTCCCATCCGGAGATACAATTACATCTTTAGCTTCCAAGCTGCCAAAGTAGACCTTCGCGCCCGACATAAAGCCAGTTCCAGAAATCGTTATATTGCCTTGACTTACCGTGGTTGCAGAATTAACGTCAATACCGATTATCCTAGGCTCGCTCCTCGTATAAGTGAAATTAGCCGTATCGCTCCCGCCGTCTTTGTTGACTACCTTCAGCGTGGTAAGCCCCGCCGTCGAACTAGGCGGAGTCTTCACCGACATTATATCTTCACTAGCCCCTTTTTGAAGCCACAATACGGTGGCCAGGTTATTCCCTATATACACCTTGACATCGTTAGGATAGCCGTCAGCCCCGAAGTCAGTCCCTTTTATGTAAATGGTCTCCCCTCCGAGGACGCTGCCTTCAGCAGGGCCGGTAAAATCGAGGGTCTTCGATACTGCGTTTATGCGAGGTGTGCTCTGGGTATAGGTAAAGCCGTTTTCAAGAACGGCACTTCCCCCATCGGGATTTATTACCGACACCGAGACAGGGCCTGGCACAGTAGTCGAAGGTACCGTAACCGTAATCACGCTGTCGCTTCGGACCTCGATATCCTTGGCCTGAACCCCTGCAAACTTCACTTGGGCCCCGGCCATAAAGCCGGAGCCGTTGATGGTCACTTTGTATCCCCCGAGGACGCTCCCCATGTAAGGACTCACGCCGGGAGGGGAATCTGTAAGTAAGTTTATTTTTGGATTTGAGATGAAGGTAAAGCCGTTTTGCTTAATGGCGCTCACTCCGTCCACCGTCACCACTACGTACTGGGGCCCGGTTATGGAAATAGTAGCGGGGGTCTTCGCCACGATGGTCTTGTCGTCTATTACCTGGACATCAGTAGCAGGCTGGCCGCCTATCGTAACTGTCGTTATAGGGATGGAGGTATTTGGGTAATATCCCGGGACGAAATTGGTACCCTTTATGGTAATTGTTGTAGCGGTATTTACGGGGCCCTTGACGGGGTCTATGCTGCTGATGGTTGGAGTGCTCTTCTGATAGAAAAACTTTTGGCTGTCATCCGAAGGGAAATACACGTCGCTCCCGCCGTCGGGGTTTTCGACTTTTATTTCCTTGTATCCCGAAAATGTTGGAGGAATGACAGCCTTTATTATACTAGGGCTCACATAAGTTACTTTTGTAGAAAGTGTCCCACCTATGAGGACATTTAGCTTGTGGCTTGAATCTATGTCCTTCATGAAGCCGCTGCCGGTGATGGTGATTTCAGTCCCTGCAGTACCTACGAGCGGCTCGACTTTTTCTATTTTGGGAGAACTTTTTATGTACTGGAATGCATTTGTCTTGATGGCCTCCTCCCCACTAGAATTCCGCACGGTGATGCTCACCGTACCTGCCTCGGGGTAAGGCGGCGCTATAGCCACTATTGTGCTGCCATCGGAGCTTACCACCTGGGCCTTCACACCGCCGAACAGCACCTCAACCTGGCCGACCGGCGCAAAGTTTTGGCCCGATATTGTAACTTCGTATCCACCGGCTGTAGGCCCCTGGGAAGGGTTAATTACGTTTATGACCGGGACTGCAGCAAAGGCGAGCGTTAGCGGAAAAAACTGCAGGGCAGCCAGGACAGCAGCAGATATTAAGGCCAATATACTTAATGCTTCCCTTCTCCTCGAAAGCATATCATTCAATCACTCCGATTAAAAAACTTAGATTGTATAATTCGACAAAGTGCCAATTAAATCCTCTTTTTCCAACATAACTTACCGACACGTACTATAGTCCCTTCGTCTTATAAAAAAATGAGACTTTTTATCCACGTTATCCACAAAGTTATCCACAATTGTTGATAAATCAGAGGCCTTGTTACCATCGAAAAATTTAAATCCGAGGTATTTATCCCCATTGGGGATAACTTATCCACAAAAACCACACGTACGAACTTCAGAAAATCTCTATAGTCTTCGCTTTTGAATCCCACATCACATTAAAACCCAGTTCCCTGAATAAATTTGCAGGGACCAGGAGTACTTTGCCTCTTAACAAGGGCTTTGCCCCCATATTGACCATCTCCCCATGGGACTTTACCGCATACGGGGAATTTAATCTTATCAATACCTTTTCTCTTTCCCGACTCAACACGAGGACATGTCTTTCAGAATCCCATTTTAACTCAAGCCCAAGCGCTTCCCCTGCTGTCCTTACCGGCACCAATGCCCTGCCATTTACCAGCATAGGAGGAGCAGTCAGGCTTGCAATCCTATCCTTCACCTGAGCAGTTTTTGAGCCAATCTTAAAAATTACTCCGGGCGAATTATACTCCCACGCGTTTAGAAGCTTTCTAAATTTTTCTACATCCGTCCCCGGCAATACCACGTTGCGGCACAGCCTATATCGGTGTGAATCCTTATTAATGATCCCTCTCTCAGTAGTAAACCCAAATTTATAAAATTCTTCTGCTACCTTCAAGACCTTTTCATTGTATTTGCCGTAAGGATAGGAAATTGCGCTTGGTTCCGTAAGACCTTTAGTTTCAAAAATTTCCTTCATCTTTTCAAAATCCTTTTTGAGTTCCTCCTCATGCATAACTGTAGCGATGGGCCTACCCTCCAAATAGTAATGGGCATTGAAGGTGTGGGAGCCGAACTCAATAAGGCCGCTTTCTGCCATTTCAGTTATTTGAATATCGGAAAGGTGCGGAATGCTCCCTGAGCTTTTCTCAAGCATGTCCCTGCCTATCAAAAAAATCACTGCCTTAAATCCGTATTTCTTTAGGACAGGAAAGGCAAGCGAATAATTGGACTCATAGCCGTCGTCAAAAGCTATCATCACCGCCTTGCGGGGAATGTTGCCGCTGCCAGACAAAAAATCTTCCAATTCTTTTAAAGACACGGTGTAATACCCGTTTTCATAAAGGAATTTCATCTGAGCCTCAAATTCGGAAAGCGAAATGACTGCCGGATTTTTGTGCGTAGGGATGCCGTCCGGCACTATGTGATGGTAAAGCAATGGGACAATGAATTGGGCTTTGTCGAGTTCTTCTGAATAGGCCTTAGATGAGGTGGCAAAATTAATTGTAATGAGCAATAATATGGCGACAGCAAGATATTTTCTACATTTCACCACTTTTGAAGTAACCTCCTCTATTTTTCTACATTTTTGCCTTTTACCAAGAAAAAACTTTTTTAAACTTTATCTGTTCCTTCTTATATACTTCTACCATATTTGCCTTTACTAAATATTTTCTCAGAAAATCCATTGTTTTTCAAATAAAAATCCCCAACCGAAATGTTGGGGAATAGAATCGTTATGTATTTTTATATTTCTTCGCCCGACTTTAACTAAAGAGCGTAGTTCCTGAGCCTGCCTATATTTTCAATTTCGACCTCTACGACATCCCCGGGTTTTAAAACTCCTTTGCCTGGCGGAGTGCCTGTGCTTATCACATCTCCAGGATTGAGCGTCATTATCTTAGAAATGTAGGAAATTAGCAGGGGCACATTGAATATCATGTCTGAAGTATTGCTGTCCTGCACTAGGTTTCCATTATGGTACATTCTTATGGCGAGATTTGCGCCATCAATTCCGGCAACTATGCAAGGCCCTAAAGGCATGAAGGTGTCAAAGCACTTGGCCTTGGTCCAGGGTTTCCCTTTTTCCATAAAGTCCTTAACCGTTATATCATTTCCGCAGGTATATCCAAGAATGTATTCTGTCGCCTCTTCGGGCGATATGTCTTTAGCCTTCTTTTTTATCACCACGGCCAGCTCTGCCTCAAAGTTCACCTCATTAACCCCTTTTGGTATTATGATTTCCTGCTCGGGCCCTATGACCGAAGTAGACGGTTTTAAAAATATGACCGGTTCCTGTGGCAACAATTCTCCTTTTTTGGCGACAACCTCCTTATAGTTAGTGCCAACACCCACCACTTTTGTGGGCTCACAAGGGGCAAGAAGTCTAACATCCTTTAGCGCGTACTCTTTTTCCCCTTTTTCCCAGTTTTCGAATAAATTCCCTTTGACCTCGACAATCCTGTCATCCTCCATTATTCCATAAGCCGCACCAGCTCCAGCGTCAAAACGAACGAATTTAATCATTTCCACCCTCCTCGTAATGCTTAATTAAAAAAACTGCCTGCAAAAGCAGGCAATATAAGTCAAAAATATCACCTTTGCACCCTGCCGGAGGCATCCCCTTTCATGAGATTAATTACCTCGCTCAAAGTTACGTGGTTAAAGTCTCCCACAATGCTATGTTTCAGGCACGAAGCGGCTGCTGCAAATTCAACGGCTTCTTTTGATGAATATCCGTTCAACAGCGCGTAAATGAGACCGCCTGCGAACGAATCTCCGCCGCCTACGCGATCTACAATATGGACTTCATACCTTCTGGAGCGATAGATTTCGTTGCCATCGTAGTATAGACCGGACCAACCGTTGTCAGAAGCCGAAAAGCTCTCTCTTAAGGTTATGGCAACACCTTTGAGCGAAAAAGTGTCGTACAGTTTCTTTGCAACCTCCTTATATCCTTCTTCGCTGAGGACACCTTTTGTTATATCAGTAGATTCTGCCTTTATCCCGAATACCTTTTCAGCGTCTTCCTCGTTTCCTATTGCAATATCCACGTATTCCATGAGCTTTGTCATCACTTCCCTTGCTTTTTCAATGGTCCAAAGTTTCTTCCTGTAGTTCAGGTCGCAGCTCACGGTTACTCCCAATCTCTTTGCAGTCTTCACAGCATCAAGGCAGGCTTGGGCTAAATTGTCTCCAAGAGCAGGCGTTATCCCCGTAAAATGGAACCACTTCGCGCCGTCTAGGATCTTCTCCCAGTCGAATTCTTCTGGCTTTGCCTGGGAGATTGACGAATAGCTCCTGTCATAGACTACTAATGAGGCACGCTGGGAAGCACCTATTTCGTTGAAGTATATGCCTAATCTCTCCCCACCTTTAAGGACATAATCCGTCCTTACTCCATAGCGCCTGAGGTGATTTATCGCCGCCTGTCCTACCGGGTTGTCGGGGACTTTTGTTACAAAATAGGCTTCTTCGCCGTAATTCGCGAGAGAAACCGCCACATTTGCCTCACCGCCGCCGTAAGTGACGTCAAAGGATTCTGCCTGTACTATCCTAAGATAATTGGGCGGCGTAAGTCTCATCATAATCTCTCCAAAAGTAACAACTTTATTCGGCATAAATATTCCCCCTCTGTTTTATTTATAGATAAACTTAACGAAATTTACTTCTACCACCATATCAACCGCAAAATTTCTTATCATTCTTTATTTCTCGCCCGTTTCACCGTTTCAACAAACTTCCTTGCAGTTTCTTCTACCAAGGCGTAGTCGCCTGTCTTTGCCCCTTTTGTGAGCTCTCCTCCAACGCCTACCGCAGGACAACCCGCCTTTATCCATTCGGCTGCGTTGTCAAGGCTTACTCCTCCTGTAGGCACCAGCATTGCCTGTGGAAGCGGTGCTTTTACCGCCTTGACTAAAGACGGGCCGAAGGAACTTCCCGGGAACAATTTTACAAAATCCGCGCCGGATTCCATAACTTTTATTATCTCCGTCACGGACATAGCTCCGGGCATGGTCACTTTGCGGTATCTGTTGCAAAGCCTTACCATATCTGGGTCAAAGCCCGGGCTCACGAAAAACTCCGCCCCCGCTAGCATGGCTGCTCTCGCCGTTTCAGCGTCGAGTACCGTGCCTGCCCCGATTACTATCTCCCCTCCCGGGTAAGCTTTTGAAAGTTCTTTTATCACGTCTATTGCCCCCGGAACGGTCATTGTTATCTCGATGGCGTCGATTCCTCCTGCTTTTACGGCCTCGGCAATTTTCATAGCCTGCTCGGGGGTTTCGGCCCTGACCACCGCCACCACACCGCAGTTTATTATCCGCTGCACTATTTCGAACCTATCCACAATACACCCTCCTTGTTTCATAATATAAAACTATGTTTCATAATGTTGCATAAAAAAATATTCTACATTTAGTCGGAAAATCCTTCTTTAATTCAAAATTTTTATTACCCTGCCTTCCATCCCATTTTTTCCGATATCCGACGGGCACTTTCCATGACCTTTTCTGAAAGCTCGGCTATCTTCTCTTTCGTTACTGTAACGATGGGTCCCGAGATGCTTATGGCTGCTATTACCATTCCCGTGTGGTCAAATACGGGCGCCCCTACACAGCGGATTCCAACCTCGTTTTCTTCGTCGTCCACCGCATATCCTTTCTGCCTTATCATCTCCAGGTGCTTTTTTAGCTTTTCGGGGTCGGTTATTGTATTTTTTGTGTATTTTTCAAGACCTTTTGAGATTATCCTCTCTACTTCTTCTTGCGGGAGAAAAGCCAAAATCGCCTTTCCCACAGCCGATGCATGGTAAGGCGCTCTTCTACCTATCTGAGAATACATCCTTATGGTCCTCTTGCTGTCTATTTTGTCAACATATATAGCCCTGTCGCCTTCAGGCACGACAAGATGCACCGTTTCGTTTACCTCTTCAGCAAGGGCATTCAATGCGTCGTGGGCCTCGCGCCTTATGTCCATCCTGTCAAGGATCGCCCCGCCCAGGTAAAGGAGCTTCATCCCGAGGCGATATCTTTCCGTATTGGGATTTTGCTCGACGTAACCGTACTGCAATAGAGTATTGAGGATGCGGTGCACGGTGCTCTTGTGAAGTTGAACTCTGTGCGAAAGTTCCGTAACTCCCATGCCCTCTTTTTCTGTTGCCAGCTCTTCCATTATTCTTATGGCTCTCTCTATAGACTGGACCGTGTTTTCCACAGGCAAGATTTCCCCCTCATTTCGTTGTCCCGTAGTTGTCATTAAAACGGGCAATTTATTCTTATCATTTCATAATTTTCAAGTCAATACTTTGATTGCTCTTTTAGATATCACAAAGTCACGCCGTTTTTAAATATGGCAATTTCCCTGAAACCCAGGGTTTCTGCTTTCGTAGGCATCCCCGATGCCACTTTTATTACGTAATCCATGAGCTCGTCAGCCAATTCTTCAATTGCCTTCCCTTCCAGCAGCTTCCCCGCGTTAAAGTCCATCCAGTGCTGTTTCTTTTTGTATATCTCGCTGTTCGTAGAAATCTTTATAGTTGGAACGGCCGTCCCCAAAGGAGTTCCCCTTCCTGTGGTGAAAAGTATTATCTGACATCCCGCAGCAGCAAGTGCTGTAGATGCAACCATGTCATTTCCAGGACTGCAAAGCAGGTTCAATCCTTTTTCCTTAACCACTCCTGCGTATTCCAACACGTCAACTACCTGACTCCTCCCACCCTTTTGAACGCAGCCCAGGGACTTTTCCTCAAGGGTGGTTATTCCACCTTCTTTATTTCCAGGAGAAGGATTTTCGTACACAGGCTGGTTATAGCTCATAAAGTATTCTTTAAAGTCGTTGATGAGCCTTACTATTTTCTCAAAAACTTCCCTGCCTTTAGCTCTGTCCATCAGTATGGTCTCAGCCCCAAACATCTCAGGTACTTCGGTCAGCACAGTGCTCCCGCCGCTGGAGATTAATTTGTCCGAAAATACCCCCACAAGTGGATTTGCTGTAATTCCAGAAAACCCATCGGACCCTCCGCATTTTAAACCCACTACCAGCTCGGAAACTGGACATTCTTCCCTTTTGAAACAAGACGCATATTCTATAAGTTCTCCGATTAGATTTATCCCTTCTTCTATTTCATCTTCCACTTCCTGGGCTACCAAAAATTTTACTCTTTCAGGGTCGTATTCACCTAGGACCTTTTTAAATTCTTCCACATTGTTGTTCTCGCATCCCAGTCCAAGTACCAGCACCCCTCCCGCATTCGGGTGGTTTACTAAATCGGCAAGAATCCTTTGGGTGTTCTTGTGGTCGTTCCCAAGCTGAGAACACCCGTAGGGGTGCTTAAATTCAAAAATCCCATCTATCCCGTAGACATTCCCGTACCTTTCCTTCGCCTTTACTGCTATCAGTTCCGCATTTTTGTTTACGCAGCTCACCGTCGGTATTATCCAAATCTCGTTTCTCACTCCCACTCTGCCACTTTTCCTGCGATAGCCCATGAAAGTCCTATTGCACCTTTCGTACTGGATTTCTATATTATTTGGGCGGTATTCGTATTCTAGAATTTCCCCCAAGTTGGTCTCGAGGTTGTGGGTATGGATCCATTCTCCCGCCTTTATGTCCTTTGTGGCATGTCCTATGGGAAACCCGTACTTTATCACGTTTTCCCCTTTCTTTATATCTTTTATCGCTATTTTGTGGCCTTGCTTTATGTCCTCCAATGCAATAACAGAGGAAGCCCCTATTTTAAGGGCCTCCTCCTTGTTTATTCGTTCAAGTGCTACTGCCACACTATCAGACTTATTTATAACTAAGGCTTTCATCTACTGACCCCTCCCTTTACCAGCCGGTCTACAGTATCTTTTATTCCTAGGACAGTTATATCGTAGAGGTATTCCCCTACCTTTTCAGCGAAGCCAGGAATCTCATTTAAATCTTCGTCCCACATCATCTTATTTCCTAGAACTGCTTTTGCCACCTCGATTGCAGATTCCCGGCTGCCGTCAAAATTTTTCCATGTCTTTTCAAAAAATTCTAGCACAGGGAGGTCGTCCTTCATTATGAATTCCCCTTTTTCTCTACGCGCTTTCATTGCACTTCCTTCTAGTTTGCCATCTTTATATACAGTTATCAGCGCGGCCATGGAAAATGTTAATTTTTCCGGAAGTTTACCGTATTTTCTATGATACTCTATAATCGAAGGAAGTACCCTCGCTTTATACTTGGAGGCGGAGTTCAAAAGTATGCTTATCAGGTAGTGTTTAATAAATGGATTTTTGAACCTTTCTATGACGGAATCGGCGAATCCTACTAGCATATCCTTATCCAGGTCTATCGACGGTATTATTTCGTCAAATATGATGCTCCTCACGTATTCTCCCATTACTTCGTGTTCCATCATCTCGCCTACGGTATCAAGGCCATACAAAAACGCTGCAGGTACCGATGAGGTATGAGCCCCGTTTAATATCCTAACCTTCCTCGTCCTGTATGGAGTCATGTCATCAGTCCATATTACATTTAATCCCACTTCAGTAAAAGGAAGTTTCTCAGAAAGCTCCCTGGGACCTTCAATTACCCAAAGGTGGAACAGCTCTCCTGTGTCTAAAAGCTGGTCTTCGTATCCCAATTTCTCCCTCATCTGTTCTATTTCATCTTTTGGATATCCCGTTACTACTCGGTCCACCAATGTATTAAGAAAGATATTGTGCTCTTTCACCCACACTTTAAATCCTTCCGGCAATCCCCAATCCTCGGCAAGCTGCAACACTATCTTCTTCAGGTTATCCCCGTTCCTGTCGATTAGTTCGCAGGGAATTACCACCATGCCCTTTTCGGGATCGCCGTTAAAGTGTTTAAACCTGTGGTAAAGGTATGACGTAAGTTTGCCGGGGAATGACCGGGGCGGCTTCATTTCGATTCTGTCTTCTTTGTCATAAGATATTCCCGCTTCCGTGGTGTTGGATATTACAAATTCTATTTGCGGGTTTTCCGCACATCTTAGGAATTCGTCCCAATCCCGGTATGGATTTATGCCGCGGCTTATGGAGCTTATTATTTCCTTTATCTCTGTAGGCTTTCCATCTTTCAACCCCCTCAATATGAGGGTATAGAGCCCGTCCTGCTCGTTTATTTTGTCCACCAATCCTTCGGCAATTGGCTGCACCACCACTACTCGCCCGTTAAAAAGGCCTTTTTTGTTCATCTGGTGAATCATCCAATCGACAAAGGCCCGTAGGAAATTCCCTTCTCCAAACTGGATTACCTTTTCTGGCAAGTCCCACATAGGCGCGGGCACTTCGAGGTCTTTGGGGAAATTAAAGCCGCTTTCGAAAAGTTTTCTGTCGAGCTTTTCCATGAGGCATTCCTCCTTAAAATTTGCCAGCTTCTCTCATTGCACTAACTAATTTTTCGTCATCTCTAGGTGTAAGTTTTCTTCCGTAAGGTCCTGCCATGACCCACAGGTAATAGACATTAAAGCCTGGTGCAGCAGCTACCGGATGGTACCCTTCCTTTATTATCACTGTATCTCCATTTTTTATCATATAAGCCTCTCTCACCGAAAGGTCGTCGTTATATATTACCTGCACGCCGAAACCTTCTTTTGGAAATACTTTAAAAAAGTATATTTCCTCCATTTCCGTCTCTACTGGCGGTTCAAATTTGTCGTGCTTATGCGAAGGGTAGCTGGACCACTGTCCAGGAAAGGAATAGGTCTCTCCAACCACTATGCGGTCTACTTTTCCTTTTGTATTTTCAACTATAATGTCGTGAACTTCCCTCTGATAGCCGGGAAGCCCGCGCCGGTTTACAATTACATCATCAGGCATGACGACAAAAGGTTCATACCTATTTTCCGCCATCGCATAAACTATAGCTATTTCAAGCTTACCACCGGCGGTTTCCTGGATTTCGTATTCGCACTCTACCGGCAAGTACACTGCCGTCGCCTTGCCCGAAAAAACACTTTCCCTATTTCCTAAGTTTTCATAAAGAAGGTCTCCTATTTTTACCCTGCACTTTCCTGTTAATATTACAATTACTGCCTCTTTATTCCCCGTTTGCCCTCTAAAAACTCCTTCACTCTCTAAAGTGAGAAGTCCGAGGCCCGTATAGCGTGTATCTACTCCCGCCTTAACTATTTCTCTGTAGCCGTTTTTTTCGATATAAGGTATAAAATTATTCAATTTAACTCCCTCCTATAGCGCTTAATTTTTTATCACCTGACCAATATGTCCGGTCTTTTTATGCTAATTCCATCTAGTTCAACTTCTTTCGTTGGGAAATTATCGGAAACAGTCAATATTTCGGACAACCCATCTTTTACCAGAATCGTATCTTCCGACTTTACCCCTGCAATCGTCGGGTTCCACGCATAAACCTGACCCTTTTTTACAATTTCTTCACAATCAGAGTTCGCTTTAAACTCTCTAGAGTTATATCCTGCAAGACCACCCTGATGGTGATTTTCCCATTCATCTTTATACCCTGCATCCTCATAAGCCTTTTTGCCCCTTTCAAAAATATCCCCAACTTTAACTCCAGGCAGGGTCAACGCTATAAATGCGGCATCCACCCTGAGAACAGCTTCGTGTCTTTTTTTCAACTCATCCGGCACCTTGCCGAAATGTACCAACCTTGTGGCAGAGGCAAAAAGGCCGTATTTTTCTCCGGATATTGCCATTAGAACATATTTTTCTATCTTCTTTTTTGTGGGAAGGGGGTGGCGGTACATAAAAGCCCTTTCATCCGATGCTACCAGATTTACCCATGGATTTACTTCATAATCCGACGCTATTTTCTTTACCATTCTTGCCAAATCTTCCTCGGTTTCCCCTGGGACAATTTTGTACGCCGCCTCTTCCAAAATATTAGCAACGCACCTTGATACTTCGCGGAATCTATCTATCTCCTCGGGCAACAGTTCCCATCTGAGCCTTGAAAATTTATCGCCCAATTCTACATCTGTCATTATTTTCTTTCCTTTCGCAATTTCGAGCAACAATTTGCCGTATTCAGAAGGCTTCCACCAAGGATATTCGACTTTCTCTACTGGAAGCGCTCCAAATTCCTCTCTTATCAACCTTTCGGCTTCTATATTATTGGATATTAAATATATACCTTCTATGGTAATCAAAATGTCGGCACAAGCTCGCTCAGAACCTTCATTTACATAAGGCCGTCCTCCTGTAAGCCACCGGAAATTTGTTTTTGTCGTTATTAAAACCCCTCCAATGCATTCCTCGGCCATAAGGCTTTTTATTCTTCCGACCTTAATTTCGAATTCTTGCTTTGACCAAGCCAAAAAACCACCTTCTTTTTTCTATTTTCCCATCAGGAGATTGGGCATGAACATTACAATTCCCGGAACATAAGTAATTAACAATAAAACAGCTATCATCGTAAGATAAAAAGGAATCATCGTCCTAGACAATTTTTCTATGCTAATGTTGCCGATGGCACAACCCACAAACAAAGTACTTCCTACTGGAGGTGTAAGGAGACCTATAGCAAGGTTTAGCATCATAATTATGCCGAAGTGCACCGGGTCAACCCCAATCTGCACCGCCACCGGAAGTAAGATTGGGGTTGTAATAAGTATCAATGGTGCCATATCCATGATACACCCTAGCAGCAAAAGCAATACGTTTATCACGAACAATACGACATACCTGTTGCCGGAAATTGAAAGCAGAGCTTTTGTCGCAAGGGCAGGCACTTTGAGATACGCTAGCATCCAGCCGAAAGCATTGGATGTAGCAATCAAAGCCATAACTATAGCAAGAGTCTTCAGGCTCTTCAGCAGGATATGGGGAAATTTAGATAGAGGAATATCCCTATAAATAAAGAATGTTACTAAAAAAGCATAAAACGCCGCTACCGCCGCAGCTTCAGTCGCAGTATAAAATCCCGTAATAACGCCGCCGACTACTATCAAAGCCGTTAAAAGACCAAGGGCAGCATCCTTTGTGGCAACAAGTGCTTCTTTAAGCGACACAGGATCTCCCGCTGGATAATTTCTCCTGACGGCTATCACATAAGAAAGGATCATTAAGGCAAGTCCCAAAACGATGCCGGGTATCATTCCCGCTAAAAAAAGTCTTCCCACCGAAACACCGCCTGCCACCAGCGAGTATATTATCATGTTGTGGCTAGGTGGTATAAGTATACCCTGGCTTGAACTAGTAACAGTTACTGCTACTGAATAGTCAGTATCATAGCCCTTTTTCTTCATCATCGGTATCAATATTGAGCCTATGGACGAAGTGTCTGCAACCGATGACCCCGATATCCCACCGAAAAACATACTTGCAAGAATATTTACGAGCGCAAGCCCACCTTTTATTCTTCCTACTATTACGTTCGAGAAGTTTATAAGCCTTTGAGAAATGCCTCCTTCCCCCATTATTTCGCCGGCTAATATAAAAAACGGTATGGCAAGAAGGGAAAAAGAATTTATACCGCGAACCATCGCCTGTGCCAACATAGCAAGCGGAATACCCAGGTAAGCTGCGGTAATTACGGCGGAAATCCCAAGGGAAAACGCAATGGGAACTCTAAACAGGATTAGAAGAATAAACCCTCCAAGAAGCAGCGCAATTGCTACCGCGTTCATCAAACAACCCCCTTTCTTTTTAGTTCCGCAATTGCCTCAGTTAGAACGTAATATATCATAGCGATGCCTGAGATAGGAATAACCGCATAAAGGAAGGCCGAGTTCAGTTTTAGGCCCGGCATGTAATTCCCGGTAGCTACTTGACTCATTTTGATGCCTTCTTTTATCATGAATATAGAGAAGCCAAAAATCATTACCCTCTTTATCCAGTCTAAAATCTTCAACACTCCTGCGGACAAAAACTGATCCAGTATGGTTATGCTCAGGTGCAGGTTATCCCTTACACCAATTGCCATACTGAGGAAGCCAAACCATACCATGCAAAGAAGCGAAGCCTCTTCTCCCCAGGCAGGAGTCTTGTGGAGGAAATATCTAGAGAAAACAACCCAAGAGACTATCAATGTCATCAGAACCAATAAGGACATGCTTATTGTCTCTACAATTGAATTTAAAATTCTGTCGAACTTGTTGTTCACCCGTTCCACTCCTTTTTACTTCAAATAGGGAGGGATTTATCCCCTCCCTTCCCGTTGAAGTTCTATTTTACAGCTTTTATCCTTTCAATCAGGTCTTTGTATTCTGCTCCAAACCTTTCGTACAAAGGCTGTACCGCATCCTGCCACGGCTTTAAATCCGTTATTTCGGTAATGACATTTCCTTTTGCTTTTACGGCTTCGATTGCCTTTTGTTCATATTCCTTCCAAGCCCTTTTCTGTACTGCTTCAGAAGCTCTCGCTGCCTCTTTTATTATTTTTTTATCTTCTTCACTCAATTTGTCCCATAGCGCTTTAGATGCTATAAGTACCTCCGGTGTCCTCGTATGGTTATCTAGAGTGTAGTACTTTGCCACTTCGTAGTGCGATGTAGAATAGTAGCTCGGCCAGTTGTTTTCTGCCCCATCGATTACACCAGTCTGAAGGGCGCTATAAACTTCGCCGTACGGCATAGGCGTCGCCGAAGCTCCTAGAGCCTCCACCAGTGCGACCATTAGTTCTGATTGCTGAACTCTTATCTTCAATCCCTTTAGGTCTGCAGGAGTCTTTACTTCGCGCTTGCTGTTATAAAACGACCTCGCACCGGAATCATAATAAGCAAGTCCTATCATATTCGATTCCTTCAGCGTATCGAGGAGCTCCTCACCTATAGGACCATCCAAGACTTTCCAGAGATGTTCTTCATTGTCAAAAAGGTAAGGTAGGGAAAGCACCCGAAGGGGCTTTGCAAAGTCCGAAAGGGGCTGGGCGTTTACTCTTGCAAAATCTATCCCGCCCAGTTGGATGGCTTCAATAACGCTTTTCTCGTCACCAAGCTGTCCACCGGCATAAACTTCGATTTTTATCCTTCCGTTTGTCTTTTCTTCAACCAACCTCGCAAATTCTTTGTCCCCGATTGTAGTAGGATAATCTTCGGGCTGATTTTCTGCCAGTTTCAATACCAGTTGAGGTTCGCTTTTCCCTGCACCTTGCTGGCTTCCGGAGTTATTCGCTTTTTGCCCGCACCCCGTAAAAGTAAAGGCTAGCAAAATAAGGCACAATAAAATCGCTATTTTTTTCACAAAATAACTCGGCACAAGCAACCCTCCTATTTTTTTTGATTTGCTGTTTGTTGTTATAGATTTAAAATCAGCTTCATTCCCCACCCCCTTTTTTCAGTCATAATCTAAACTAAAAGATTTTGGCTTAAACTAATCTGATCAAGCAAATCGGAAGACCCGAAAAGCTCCCTTAACGCCAGAGCACATGCCCCGATTACCGCAGAATTTTTCCCAAATGAGGAAATATTTATGGTCGTGGTCCTCGCAATTTCAGGGAATGAATGGGAATGTACCGTTTCTCTTATCTCACTAAGGAATAATTCCATCCCCTTTGACATCTTGCCACCTATAAAAACCATTTGCGGATTGAGTAAATTAACTATTATGGCAACTGCGTGACCTATGCTTTTAGCCATCTGCTTTAAAATCTCAAAAGCATAAGAGCCCTCATTGCAACCACAATTCAACAGGTCTTTATAACTCACTTTTCCTTTTTCCTTCCATATCTTTTTTATGGGGTCATCGTCCCCTATAAGAGCTATCTCCTGATTCACCCTTCTCAAGAGGGCCGGTATCCCATATAAACTTTCAAGACACCCTCTGTTTCCGCAATTGCAGAGCGGGCCTCCCTCTACCATTACGATATGTCCTATCTCTCCCGCATGTCCCTGAAATCCCTGCAGGATTTCGTCATTTAAAATTACACCAGCGCTGATTCCTTCTCCCAAGTTTATATATACGAGGTCCTTGCAGTTGGTACCCCCTCCAAAGCACCTTTCGGCGAGCGCTGAGGCATTGGAGTTATTTTCTACGAAAACCGGGAGTTGCAGCTCTTTTTCTAGGACATCCTTTATAGGATAACCGTTCCAGTTGGGACCCAAATTCACAGAACGCTCGACTATCCCCTTTTTCACATTCAGCAGGCCCGGAAAAGCCACCCCTACTCCTATAAAATTCTTCTTTTGTTGGCGTCCCTTTGTTAAAATATTTTTTATATGCTCTATCAATAAAGGAACCCCTTCTTCTGGACTTTGCAAATCCATTTCGACCGACTCAATATCTTCAGGCAAATTTTTTAAATCGGAAACCCCTATGGTTGTCTCAAACCTGGTCACTTCTATTCCCAATACATGACCCGCACCGGAATTAAACTTTAACTTAACAGCACGCCTTCCTCCTCTCGAACTTGCGAGGCCAACTTCTTTTACCAGATTCATGTCCAGGAGTTCCCTTATAATTCCCGTTATTGCAGGAGGTGTGAGACCTGTAATCTCAGCAAGCTCCTGCCGGGATATGACTTCCTTTTTTCTAATTAAATTCAAAACTGTCATTCTATTAACTTTTTTAACGTATTTACTATTACCTGGCTCTTTTCGCATATTTATCACCTTTGTCCGCGTATTTAACAGCAATTTTTTTCTATATTAAAATTACTTTTTTAAGTTAATTAACTTTTCAATAGAATACATTCGACAGCAATTTTAAAATTCCTACCGTACAAAAAAAATTTTTTCGGTTTAATAAAAAAAATCTCCGGTAATACCGGAGATTTTTCAAAGCGGCCATAAACCTTTAATTCAAGCAAACAATATCCAAAAAATACTTATGAAAACTAGGGTCGCCCGTCACCTCAGGATGAAATGCAGTAGCCAAAAGGTTTCCCTGCCTTGCTGCGACTATCTTCCCGTCAAGTTCAAGTAATACTTCCACATTAGGACCCGCTTTTTCGGCATAAGGCGCCCTTATAAATATCAATTCCAGCGGTTTTTCTGAGACAGCCGGAACTACTTTTCTCACAATGAAGCTGTCAAGCTGGCTCCCATAGGCATTGCGCCTTACCCATATATCCATCAAACCGAGATGAACGTAGTCCTCGTTTACTATCTTTTTTGCTAAGAGGATCATACCTGCACAAGTTCCCCAAATCGGCATGCCGTTTTTGGCTTTCTCTACAATGATTTTCCCGAGACCTGTCTCCCTCAAGAATTTACCTATTACGGTACTTTCTCCGCCAGGCAAGATTAAAGCATCCACATCATTGAGCTCTTCTTCTTTTTTTACAGGAATCGGATATGCGCCTGCCATTTTAAGCATGTTAATGTGTTCCCGCACCGCGCCCTGGAAGGCCAACACTCCGACTTTCATATTACCACCCGCGCTCGGCGTAACGGTTCTCCAGGCGCTCCAGTTCCAAACCGGTCATGGGCTCGCCCAAGTCCTCAGATACTTCCGCCAGTACCTCCGGATCGTCATAATGGGCAACGGCCTTCACTATAGCCCTGGCCCTCTTTTCGGGGTTTTCAGACTTAAATATACCCGAACCCACAAACACTCCGTCACAACCGAGCTGCATAAGTAAAGCAGCATCGGCGGGTGTCGCCACGCCTCCAGCCGCAAAGTTTACTACCGGCAGTCGGCCGTGCTCTGCCACGTAAAGCACGAGCTCGTAAGGAGCTCCCATCTCCTTAGCTGCTGTGATAAGTTCCTCCCTCGGCATATTCTGCAGCTTTCGAATCTGGGCGTTAATCGTCCTGATATGTCTTACCGCCTCCACTACGTTTCCAGTACCTGCTTCACCTTTTGTCCTTATCATGGCCGCTCCTTCGGCAATCCTTCGCAGGGCCTCGCCCAGGTCCCGGGCACCGCAAACGAAGGGCACTTTAAATTTCTTCTTGTCTATGTGGCAAAACTCATCGGCAGGCGTTAAAACCTCGCTTTCGTCGATGAAGTCCACCCCTATCGCTTCAAGGATTTGCGCCTCCGCGAAGTGGCCTATCCTGCATTTTGCCATTACCGGTATGCTTACCGCCTGCTTTATGGCTTTTATTATTTTCGGGTCCGACATGCGCGCAACGCCGCCCTGCTTTCTGATGTCAGCGGGCACCCTCTCCAAGGCCATGACCGCTACTGCACCGGCTTCTTCCGCGATTCTGGCCTGTTCCGGAGTGGTCACGTCCATTATCACTCCGCCCTTCAACATCTCGGCCAGGTTTTTGTTCAGGCTGTAGCGGTCGGGATGTGCATTTGTGTTCATTGTGTTTTTTTCTTGCATCCTTTCTATTCCTCCCCATTATAATAAAAATTATTTTAAAAAATAATGTTTTGGAAAAAAGTTTTTTTGGTATAATATTGTATCGTAACATTGTTTTTGATAGAGGGAAATTGTACGTTTATATTATCCCACTATTCCCGATTGTTTGTCAATACATTTTCTTGTTATGGCAGTGGAGGTGCGATAATGGATAAATTTGTATCGATACATTTAGAACGAAACTCGGACAAACCCCTATATCTTCAGTTGTATGAAAGCATTGTAAAAATGATAGAAGAGAAAAAGCTATCTCCCGGCGAAAAACTCCCTACTATCAGGAAGCTCTCGTCTATACTCAATGTGAATCCAGTAACAGTAGTAAATGCCTATCGCCTGCTCGAACGCGACGGGTACGTTACGTCCCGCGTAGGAAGCGGTACTTACGTAAGGCTGGCGGTGAACCTAGTTACCGAAGGCAACATTAGTGAAGATATCGAAGAAGAAAGGTCTTTTGCGCATCAATTCCCTTACGATTTCGGCGGTGCTTTCATTTCGCCTGAATATTTCCCGGTGGAAGATTTTAAAAGAGCTATAAACAAGGTGCTTGATCGTGACGGCGGCTATGCCTTTTCCTACAGTGAAAGCCAAGGATATCTACCTTTTAGGCATTCCTTGGGAAAATATCTTGCCAAGGAGTATGCCATAGATGTGCCAGTGCACTTAATTCACGTCGTTTCAGGCGCCCAACAGGGGATCGATATTATTTCAAAAGCTCTCCTGGATTTCGGCGACATTGTGTTTGTCGAATCTCCCACTTACCCTGGCGCCATAGATGCTTTTAAATCCAGGGGAGCAAGGATTGTGGAAATCCCACTAACCCAGGACGGCCCGAACATGGATGAGCTGGCGGCAAAGCTCCGCCTGAAACCTCCAAAACTTTTCTACACTATGCCCAATTTTCAAAACCCAACGGGGTATTCTTATTCGGAACAAAAAAAGAAAGAGCTTTTTGCCCTTTCTCGAAAGTACGACTTTTTAATTATAGAAGACGACCATACAAGTGAACTCTATTACGAGGAAAAGCCTTTACCTCTAAAGAGTATGGACACCGAGGGTCGAGTCTTTTATATAAAGAGCTTTTCAAAGCTTTTCATGCCCGGATTGAGGCTGGGCTTCATAGTCGCGCCGGAACCTTTTTTAAAAAAACTGGCCGAAGTAAAGTACTTTTCCGATATTACATCATCAGAACTTGCCCAGAGAGCCCTTGATGTTATGCTGAAGGACGGCTCTTTTTGCGACCACGCCGATAAAATGCGGGAAATTTTCCGCGAAAGGCGGAATATTACATTAAAGGTCATGAAAAAATACTTTCCTGACAGTGTCTCCTGGTCAAAGCCAGCAGGGGGGCTTTACTTTTGGATAACACTCCCCGACGGATGCTATTCCATGAACCTTTACGGCAAGGCCATAAAAAACGGGATTCTGATTACACCCGGAGACTTTTTTTACCCCGATCGCAGCCCCTCTACGAGCTTCAGGCTCAGCATAGCCCAAATTCCTTCAGAAAAACTCGAAGATGGGATAAAACTGCTTGCCGGATGCATTGCAGAACTCCTGGAGGAGTATCGCATAGACCCCCTGAAAGGCGATATGTATAAGCCTTTATTGTAATCGTTTTCACCTACTAGATTGTGAACAAACTGATATTTTTTCGCCTGCCTCTCTTGGAAGAATTTGATGGCTATCTGCGGGAATAATGCGTAGGTGAGCACATCTTCTTCTTTTTCTATATAATACCTTGCTTCTTTATTCTTTTATATCGATAATTTTTTAACAAAAAAGAAGAGCCCTTTTTTAAGGGCTCAATTCAAGCTAAAATATTCCAAGATATTGGTCAAGTTCCCATTGATGGACCTGAATCCTGTAAGTTTCCCATTCGATAAGTTTGGCTTTCACGAAATGCTCGTAGACGTGAGGGCCGAGCGTCTGTTTTATGACCTCATCTTTGGAAAGGTACTCCAATGCCTCTTTCAGGCTACCCGGCAGACTTTCAATACCGGCTGCCAGCCTCTCTGTCGGAGTCATCTCGTAAATGTTGTCGAAGGTCTGGGGGCCCGGGTCTATTTTGTTTTCTATGCCGTCAAGCCCCGCAGCGAGAATTACGGCCAATGCAAGGTATGGATTTGCCGATGGGTCAGGACTTCTCAATTCTATCCTGCTGCCGTTTCCGCGGGAAGAGGGAACTCTTATTAGAGCGCTCCTATTTTTCGTGGACCACGAAATATATACGGGCGCCTCATATCCCGGGACAAGCCTCTTGTACGAATTCACCGTGGGGTTTGTAATAGCGGTGAAGCCTTTTACATGGTGCAATATTCCGCCGATGAAATATTTAGCTACCTGAGAAAGCCCCGTTTCTTCGTCGTTTTCATCGTAAAACGCATTAACTCCGTCTTTGAAGAGGGACATGTGAAGGTGCATTCCGGAGCCGTTTTCGCCGAAGATTGGCTTGGGCATGAAAGTGGCGTAAAGTCCGTGCTCCATGGCTATGGCTTTTGTTACAAATTTAAATGTCACTATATTGTCGGCGGCTCTGAGGGCGGGAGCGTACTTAAAGTCGATCTCGTGCTGTCCCGGCGCCACTTCGTGGTGAGAAGTTTCCACTTCAAAACCCATTTCCTCCAGGGCCAGTACTATATCGCGCCGGGCGTTTTCCCCCAGGTCTACCGGCGAAAGGTCAAAATAGCTACCCTTATCGTTTGTAATAGTTGTCGGGCGTCCGTTTTCATCCAGTTGGAACAGGAAAAACTCCGGTTCAGGGCCCACGTAAAACTCGTAACCCATATTCCTGGCTTTTTCGCAAACTTTCTTCAATATTGTCCTGGGACAACCAATAAAAGGTTGGCCGTCGGGCAAGTAAACGTCGCACATGAGCCTTGCCTCGGCGCCTTTTCTCGGCCTCCACGGCAAGATTGTAAAGGTGTCGTAATCGGGCTTTAAGTACATATCTGACTCCTGGATCCTTGTAAATCCTTCAATGGAAGAGCCGTCAAACATGACTTTTCCATCTAAAGCTTCTTCCAACTGGTCCACCGTTATGGTGACATTTTTAATTATCCCAAGGATATCGGTAAATTGAAGGCGTATAAATTTGACATCAAGTTCTTCTGCCCTTTTAATTATATCTTCCTTAGTTAATTTTTCCATAAGTTCCTCCTCCGTTTTTACTTCTATCGGGATGATACCATAAATGTAAGATTGCGTCAAATCAATGTAAGGTTTTATTGACTAAATTATTGTTTTTTGTTAGAATAGTATTAACATGTTGGGGGGTGGGATAATGACTCCTGAAGGCAGGAACCTCTATTCCATAGGCGACGTGGAAAAAAAAACGGGCTTATCGGCCAGACAAATTAGATATTACGAAAGCCTGGGACTTATAAGCCCTGTTCGCACAAGCGGTGGTCAGAGGCGTTATGCGGAAAGCGACGTGCTAAGACTTATGAGGATAAAGCAGATGAAAGAAAGCGGTTTTGACCTAAAATCCATAAAAGAAAAAATTCAGGTATTCGAACAAAGTCTGCAAGAGTTGACTGTCGACAGTATCACATCTGAACGCGCCGTACTTTCCTCCTTGTTTCCTGTGTCAAATAGAGCTGTGCTTATGAAGCTGCTTGAAAAAAAATAAGATCCTTGCTGTCCTAGCAAGGATTTTCCAGGTTAGGTTGGTATAATTTATGCCCTTCTAGATAAGGATGGAGGTTTCTCCTCGCCTTTTCTACATGCTTTATCATTGCCTTTTCTGCTGCCTCGGGATCTCTAGCCTCCAAGGCAGTGTATATTTCTTTGTGCTCTTCCAATGAGACAGGAGCCCTCCCCCCGCTTTTTATTGAAACCAACCGGGCCCTCTGAATGAAATGGTGGAAATTAGTTAGTACCGACTCCAATGGCCTGCTCTTGCACGCCTTAAATATGATATCATGAAACCTCGTGTCTAGTTCTGATACTTTGTCTATTTCTCCTCTTTTTGTGTAAAATTCCATAAGGTCTACCACATCTTTAAGTTCTTTGAGCTGCTCAGGAGTTATTTTTTCTGCAGCCCACCTGGCAGCTAGGCCTTCTATCATTTTTCTGATGGTATAAATATCTTCCACATCTTGTTCCGTGACACCCTCCACTATTACTCCCTTATTGGGGATACTAGAAACCAATCCTTCTAACTCCAACTGCCTTATGGCTTCCCTCACCGGAGTGCGGCTTACGCCCAGTTCCTTCGCTATTTTCATCTCTATGAGGCTTTCCCCCGGCTTGTATACACCATTCAGTATAGCGTTCTTCAGATATTGGTATATCTTATTTCTAAGGGAAGCCCCAGACTCTAGGGTCGGGGTCAGCATAATAACCCTCCTTAATTCACAGCTTTCACTTATTATTTTACCACAATATTTTATGATTTTGAAATCGGGATTTTCACTGGTATAATTATTTTTAAGCAAAATCCCTACAAAGGAGGAGATTGGTATGAAATCCTTTATATTTGCCTTTCTTACAGCTTTGTGCTGGGGAGCGGCACCCATACTCGGCAAGATGGGTCTTGCAAAGCTGCCGCCATTTCTTGCATTGTCGCTCCGTTCTTTCACAATAAGTATCATATTACTCGCCGCAGGCCTTATTTCGGGCAGTTTTAAAAACCTCCAAGTGGATGCAAGGTCTTTTATATTTATTGCAGCAGAAGGCATTATGGCATCACTTTTGGGGCAGCTTGCCTATTATTACGCCCTAAAGAACAGCGAAGCTTCGAAGGTAGTTCCAGTAAGTTCTTCTTTCCCTCTGATCACGCTCGCCCTGGCCTTTCTTTTCCTGAACGAGAGCATAACGTTAAAGAAAATTTTAGGTACCATGCTCGTCATACTGGGAATTATCCTTATCAGATACTAATATCATTCCTTCATCCTTGCTGTTACTATCTCCCCAAAATAAAGGACGTGATAGTCATCGTTGCTGTAAAATGACTTTTTGAGCTGTTCAGGCAATAGCTCTGGCTGCATCGGCAACTTATAGATGGTCTGGCATTCCAGATAAAGGTCGCATCCATCTATAACTGGTGTGTCTACCTTTTCAGCAGGCAAAAGTGAAAGGCCGCATTTATCGAATTTGTCCACTTCCCTCCCCGACCTGGTTCCGCAAAAGCTCAATGCTTCCTTTAGTTGCCCATTTAAAGGAAGGCTGATGGTAAAACTTGTGGCTCTTTCTATTAGCTCAAAGGTGTACCTGGATTGTCTAACTAGAGTAATGAATATATACTTTTGCCATATATAGCCTACAGTTCCCCAGGCAATCGTCATGACATTCACTTTGTCTTGGCTTTTAACCGTCAAAAAAGCGCCCTTTTTAAGCTGTTCCACCAACTTGCCAGCCACATCTTCGATACTTACGTTTTTGTACATTGGCGAGCCCCCTTTTTTTATCTTGTTTTTTGTATCCACTTCTAATCAAATTTTTTTAAGAAATCTTTAAATGTTTTTTTTGCTAATTATGTTTCAGATATCTTATTATCTCTCTCATAAAGGCCGGCAAATCTTGAGGCCGTCTTGAAGTTATTATATTCCTGTCTACTACCACTTCTCGGTCCACATATACGGCCCCTGCGTTAACTACATCATCGATTATAGCCTCAACACACGTCATAGTATAGCCTTTTACAACACCGGCCGAAATCAGAACCCACGGGCCGTGGCAAATAGTAGCCAGAAGCTTTTTTTGCTCGGCGAACTGTCTGACCAGCTTTTTTACCGCTTCATACCTCCGTAATTTATCAGGCGCCCAACCTCCGGGAACGACAACACCGTCGTAATCATCTGCCGAAACTTCTCCGACGTTTTTATCAACCTTAACTGGTACTCCGTGTTTGCCCTTATACATGTCACTGGTTCCTGTACCAACTATAGTTACCTCGCAACCTTCCTCCCTCAACCGCAGGACCGGATACCAAAGTTCCAGGTCTTCGAAGGCTTCTTCCGCAAGGACCATTATTTTTTTACCTTTTAAATCCATATTGGCTCACTCCTTTTAGTCTTTTTTCCTTACTAAAAACTCGGGCCGCCGAAGGGGGATGAATTTGCTTTTATCTGCCGACAAAATAAAAGCACCTCCGGCTGGCCCAATTCCCATAGCTTTCTCGTTTTTATTATTGTGAAAAAATTATAACATATAATGGTAAATTTTTCAATGTGCTACCTTACGCTTTTATGTTCACCTTCACGTCATAAAGGGCTGCACATTCTCCCATCTCACTTGCCCTGGGAGGCACCAGGAAGTTGGGGCAGGAGCCGCTTCCCACTTCCCACCCCGATTCTAAACTCACGGTATCTTTCCTCATCACTGGGTCAAAATGAATTCTGGCTTTTATGCTCCCTGCGTCATTGTAGATTTCCACTTCCTGCCCTTCTTTCAATCCTAACCTCATTCCCTCTTCAGAATTGATAAGGACTTTGGGAACAGGATTTAACCTTTTTATATAATTTGTCACCTGGAATTGTGAATGGATGCGATAGAGGGAATGAGGGGTTATAAGATGGTAATTGAATCGGTTGCCTTGACTTTCCGGCGGCATATAAAATGCGACCGGTGATTGACCTTCAGCTTTTGCTTTCTCCGAATAGAATTCGAACTTACCCGATGGTGTCCGGAACTTCTTATCTTTCCATGCAACTTCCGGCGAAAGGGGATTTTTTATGTGCCCTTCTCGTTTGAGTCGATCAAGATTTACGCCAAATTTGTTGAATGCGTCTGCTGCATATTCGAAAAATTCTTCCCGGCTTTCCCACGGAAATCCTTTTAGCTTTATTCTTTTCGCAAGCTCTATGAATATTTCTTCGTCGGGCCTCGACTCACCTACAGGTTCTATGACTTTCGGGCAGTAGTAAATCCACGGGCTCCAAGAACTAACCTTTATGTTTTCTTCCTCAAAAAAAGTAGTACATGGAAAAACCACATCGGCTTCTTTTGCCGTGTCGGTCATAAATAGGTCCACTACCACTACCGTTTCTATGCTGCGTAGGGCATTTATGATATTCGCGCTGTCAGGTGCATTGACCACTGGATTTGCGTTGGTAATAAAGGCCATTTTTACCGGCGGGTCTGCATTCAATATATCCTCACCCAGGCTCCAAATGTTAAAGGTCCTGCCCGCCGAGGAGATGCCCTTTACATGGTTTCCTACTTCCCAGAAGATGTCGCTGCAGTACGACACTCCAGCTCCTGGTTTTCCAATATTTCCTGTCACGGCTGCGAGGGCATCTATAGCTCTTACGGCGTTGCCGCCGCCTCGGTATCTTTGAAGTCCAAAGCCGAGTAGAGTGGTAACCGGGTTATTATCGGCATAAAACCGCGCTAGGTTTGCAACGTCTTTTACATCTACTCCGGTTATTTGCGAAACCTTCTCGAGAGGATAATCCTCCAGCACTTCTTTGAACCGGTCAAAGCCAAAAGTGTACCTTTCTATGAAATTTCGGTCTAACATTTCCCTTTCCACCAGGTACCGGCACGCCCCTAACGCAAGAGCAGCATCGGTACCGGGCTTTGGCCTTACCACCAGGTCAGCCACATCCTCAAGGCCGGTGGAGAGGGGATTTACTATGGCTAGCCTACCGCCATTTCTCTTGCATTCAGCAATAAAGGGCAGAGCGTGGACGTTGGTGGATTTCACGTTTCTTCCCCATAGCACGCAGCCTCTGGCGTTCGGCAGGTCTTCCATGCTGTTTTGCGAAAGGCCGCCGAAGTCGTAAATTTGCGCGGCCAGGCCTGCACTGAAGCAAAGGTCGCCTTTTACAGCGGTGACGCCGCCTAAAGTGTTGAAGAACCTGGTATCTATGTGTTTGGTCAGGGCTTCCGAGCCGCTATAGTGGTAATGGAGAACGGCTAATGGGCCATATTTTTCGAGAACCTCCTCCAATTTTTCTGCTGCAAAATCCAAGGCCTCATCCCATGTAACTTTTAAAAATCGCCCGTCTTTTTTCATCATCGGATAGCGGAGACGGTCGGGATGGTACACCAGTTCCACATAAGAATTCCCCTTGGGGCAAAGGTAACCCCTGGTAATGGGATGGTCCGGGTCTCCTGCTACTTTGACGAGCTTTCCATCATCATCCACATAAGCTAACATAGAGCAGCAGTCAAGGCAGTCCCGGGTGCAGGCCGTCCGGTAAACTTTCATATTTTGACTTCTCCTTCCTCTTTAAAGGAAACTTCTCTTTATATTTTAAGAAATAATTTGGCTATGTTGAAGTAGGCCACCAGTGCCATTGCATCTACTATGGTGGTAATTAAGGGACTTGCCATTATCGCTGGATCGATTTTTACAATTTTGGCCAGAAGAGGCAGTAATCCGCCGACCACTTTAGCCATTACTACTACTGCTATCAATGTAATACTTACCACCAAGGCTATTGAAGTGCTTACCTTCTCGATGGCGATAAGCCGGATGAAATTCAGCCCTGCAAGGGAAATCCCTGCAATAATACTTACCATAAACTCCTTTGCCACCACTTTAAAAGCATCTCGGGTTCGTATTTCCCCCAATGCCAAACCGCGAATAACCATGGTGGAGGATTGGGAGCCGGCATTTCCCCCCGTATCCATCAGCATGGGGATAAAGGCCGCCAGTATTACCATGGTTTGAAGAAGGTCCTCGTATTTTTGTATTATGCGGCCAGTAAAGGTGGCCGAGACCATAAGCGCTATCAGCCAGAGTAGACGATTTTTAGCCATAGTGATGGGACTTTGGCTTAAGTATGATTCCTCACTGGGGCTTATTCCTCCCATCTTCTGAATATCTTCGGTATTTTCTTCCTCCAAAACATCCACTACGTCATCTATCGTGATTATGCCCACCAGTCGGTTTTCCCGATCAACGACGGGCATGCTCAAAAGGTCGTACTTTTTAAAAAGGGATGCCACATATTCCTGATCATCATCGGTTCTAACCGTGATTATATTTTTGTCCATCAGATCTTCGATTTTACTACTCGGATCAGCTAATACTAGATCTTTTAAGGAAATTGCTCCCAAAAGGTGTCTTTGTTGGTCGATAACGTAACAAGTGTAAATGGTTTCCTTTTTTGGCGCTGTATAGCGTATATGGCAAAGAGCTTGTTCCACAGTCATATCGGTCTTCAGGTCTACGAATTCTATTGTCATTATGCTGCCGGCAGAATGTTCAGGATATTGTAAAAACTGGTTTATAAGCCTTCGCTCGCTTTCCGGCGTTCGCTGAAGTATTTTTTTTACAACGTTGGCGGGCATTTCTTCCAGAAAATCTATTTTGTCATCAAAAAATAGATCTTCTACCAGGCTTTTCAATTCATCTTCTTCTATCATTTGGGAAAAGGCAGTTCTTATCTTGTCAGATAGATATGAAAATACTTCGGCCGCTTTATCTTTAGGTAGCAATCTAAAGGCAAGAAGACTTTCCTTTTCATCCATTTGGTTTAAAATTTCGGCCACATCCTGTACTGCAAGCTTTGACATTTCTTCTTTTAATGCCATGAAGTCCTTTCTTCTCAACATTTGTCTAAAATATTCTTTTGTTTTTTCAATGTCCACAATAGCACCCCCTAAAGTTCGGGGGCAGCACCGGCAAGGAGGGGCGCCGGCGGACTACCCCCGGTTTTGTTTTCGCCGTTTACAGTTGTAAAAAGCAAGAAGCATAATCGAGGCAAGGGATCCACCAGCACCACCCCCTTACGATTAATGTTTTTCAGCGGCTACTTGTGATAAGGCTCGCCCCGGATTATTTTAAACCACCGGTAAATTTGCTCCAAAAGCAAAAGGCGCATAAGCTGATGAGGCAGCGTAAAGTCAGAAAAAGAAAGCTTTATGTCGCAAACCTTCTTTACCTCATCGGAAAGACCCAGAGAACCGCCAATTATAAAGGTAATGTCGGAAATGCCCCTAAGGGCAAGTTCTTCAATTTTCGAGGCCATCCCTTCCGATGAAAATCTCTCCCCCTCGATGCAAAGGGCGATTTTAAAACCTTGCCGGGGGACTTTGCCTAAAATCCGCTCTCCTTCTCTTTTCAGCACCTTTTCCTTCTCGGCAGGTCCCGGTTCATCCTGAGACCTTTCTTCTTCCACCTCTATAATCCGCAGGGTGCAGTATGGTTTTAGTCGTTTTTCGTATTCCTTTATACCTTCCCTTAAATAGCCTTCCTTAATTTTCCCCACTGCCAGTATGGTGATATTCATAGCCTATTGTCTTCCTCTACAATTTCGGCGCTTTAATGAGTTTATTGTGTTTTCTCATCTTCCGGAATATCCTTTTCAGAAACCTCTATTAGTTCGTATTCCTTATTTCCCATTCCAAGCTCGTAAGCTGCGTCGATATGAAGCTGGGCGTCCTTGCCGGTTACGGCCTTCAGAATGTTTTCTCCCTTCTTTACATTTTTATCCGCCGCTTTTGATCCAGGAAGGGGCTCGGCACCGTTTATTAAGTCCAGCGACGCCTGGTCTATCGCCACTATGTCGTGGGAGACCAGTACGCCCTGGTCCTGTACCAGGGGAGTGTCCGCCATTGGCATGCAGTCGCATTCGGGCTGCACCTCGGTTATGAAGTTTATATAAAGGATCCTTCCCTTTTCGAAGGTGGAAACGACCGCATACGCCGACTCGGCAAGGCCTTTTTGGAAAGTCACTTCGTCGATGGGCACCACCATGGCCTCCGAAGGACACACCCGCGCGCACCTTCCGCATTTCACGCAGATGCTCCTGTCTATGACTATGCTGTCGTCGACGAGCTGTAAAGCCTGGTGCGGGCATACGCGGACACACTGACCGCAGCGGGTGCACCGGACTTCAACCCATTCAAGGTGCTTTCCTTCGTAAAAGTGTATCCTGCCCCTTTCTGCCTTGCCGTGGTGGTCCTTGCAGCTTATGCATCCCATGGCGAGGTTTTTGATAGCTCCCCCGAAGCCGGAGCCTATATGGCCCTTGCAGTGGGATACGACTATCATGGCCGAGGCATAATAAATGGCCGACGCTACTCCTATCTCTCCCAGGATGGGGCCTGCTTTGACCTTTATTTGGTCCCGTCCGAAAACTCCATCTGCCAAAACCACGGGCGCTCCCACCGAGAGATGGTTGATGCCTTCCATGTTGGCAACTTCCAGGTATTCCAGCCCCGGTATCCTCACCGTGTCGGTAACAAAGGGCATGCCTCCCGCTTCTTTAACCCTTTCCACCACTTTTCTCAAAAAAATGGGCCTTACGATGCGATGGGCGCCGTAAGAACCGAAATGGGTCTTTATCGCCACATAATCGCCTTTTTCTATAAAAGAGCCGAAATCGACCATCTTTAAAATCTGCTCAAATTTGGCAACTAGGCTGTACTTGTAGTCGTAGCTTTTTACCCTTGCATCAGCAAAAAATATTTTACTTTTCACGAGTTTCCTCCTTCCTTATCAATTATTGCCCGTTTTAAGGAGTAGTTTGATAAGCTCGAGTTTTTCCAGGATGTTGGCACATTTTAACAGAAACTCCAGGGATTCCTCGCTCGACTCCCAGTAGATTTTCTGAGCTATTTCGTATAAAGTTGATTTTCCGTCGGCATAATAGAAAAGATATTCGCTGTTTTCCCTCTCGTTTTCTTAATAAGTTCGAAGTATTTTTACCGACGCCCTTCTTTTATTATCTCCGCAACTCGCCCGGCCGTATACTTCTCGGCCTTTGACAGACGGCCGCACAGCAACCTCGATATTTCGTCTAGGGCAACGCTTCCCGCGCTATAGTTCTGTAAATATCGAAAAACAACTGATCCCCTTTGCGGATCATCTACAAAACATTATTTCCCGGGAAATAATTCGCCGTCATCCGACAGGAAAAGCACGCTTGAAGAGGCTTCCGGCACCAAATAAGACTTGAACTCGTTACCCAGAATTTCCCTTACTTTTCCTAGGGCATGCCCGGCATCTTCCGCCGGTATCATCCCCATTTCCAAAACCTCTTCAGGAGCGAAATTCGACACCAAAATCACCCGATGCTTCTCACACGACAGTGTGAGCATATAGCCAACGGCTTTTGCAATGGTGAATTCCCTCCAGAGCTCCTCTTCCCTCTCCCTGCGGGTCTTGAATTCGTATATTATTCTATAAAAATCGTTGTGGCCTACTCCCTCCGGACATTCGGCAAAGAGCACCACCACTCCGCCTTCTTTCAGCACCCCAATACTGTTTTCCACGGCCTTGGTGGCCTGATAAAGGTCGATGTCCTTGGGGAATCCGCCGCACGAAATAAAAAGGGCGTCGGCTTTTTCTCCAACTTTTAAGCTGAAGAACTTTTCAACAATCCGGCAGCCCTCTTCGAAGGCCTTCCGGTAATCCCCCGCCACAACCTTCGCAATCTTCCCTTCGTCATTCAAAATCACGTTCACCATAAAGGAGGGATTCACCATGGCGGCTATTTCATCCATGTCCTCCGCCATGGGATTGTTCCTTAACTTTCCGCACCCAACGGTTTCTTTCAAGCCTCCGCCTTCTTCTGGAGGATTCAACATAAGCTTGTGGTTGTGCTGAATAGTATCGAACCCTGAAACACCCGGACAAATAGCCTTCCTTCCACCGCCAAACCCGGCCATCGAATGATACACAATACCGCCCGTGATTATCACCTTGTCGGCCTCGGCCACTAAGCGGTTTATCCATACCGGCGTCCCCCTGGAAGTGGTCCCTACATACACGAGGCCGTTCTTGTTCCTGCTGTCGTGATCTACGATGCGGACGCGCCTCGTTACTTCGGAACCAAAAAGATATTCCAGCTCTTGAAAAGTATGCCCGCGATGTGTCCCCGTCGCCACCACAATGGTTATATCCTCGTATGGTATGTGCGCCTCCCTCAACTCATCTATTAGCGCGGGGATTACCACCTGATTTCGAACGTTTCTCGTTATGTCGCTGGCAATAATTGTTACTTTGTCGCCCTCTTTTACAATTTCGCAAAGCGGCAAAGAGCCAATGGGGGATCTTAAGGCCTCTATTACAGCCTGTCTTTCATCTGGTGCTGCCGGGATATTCCCCGCTATTAAAACGGATATCAAGTTATCTTTGGGGATTTCAAGTTTCATCGTTCTGCGGCCGTATTTTAATTCAATAGTTGCCACTTTCATAAACACCTGCTCCTTCAGAACGGTTTTATTATATTCTACTTCATTTTCTGGATTTTGCCAATGCAAAAACGATTATCTTTCTAATTCACCCGTATAGGCATTGACATAATAAACTTCGCCGTTATTTAGTTCTACCTTCCAAACTGGTGCCGCCGACCAGCGCTCTGCATTGTAAAATTGCGAGTAAAAACCTTGTTCAACTTTTTTCACTATCATCGGAGTTTTGTTTTTTCTTTCAGCATCCACCTTCAAAACAGCTGTCAAGGGAGGTATAACCTGCCGTCTTTTCCCTTTAAAAGCAACGGGTTTTAAAAAACTTCTCTGAAATTTAACGACGCCGTGAGGAGTTATTGAAAGTCTTATGTACCTATTGGCTATAAAGAATCCCTTATAATTGCCTATGTATTCCACTTCATAGCCATTAATTTCAGGGTTGTACTTTACATAGTTTAAGCTAGCATCTTCGGGCAGACCTCCGTGTACTTTTATGAATCTTTCCGCTATCTCCACTGCCTTAGTTTCATCGAGATTGCTTATATTTTCCGCTTTTTCATCGTTTTCGAAGATGACTGAGCCACTTTCCGTAAATATCAGCCGCCTACCTCCTGAAATGTATTTTTTCCCGTCCTCTATATCCTCGACCTTTTCTATTTTTTCTGGTAAGAAGATTTTTAAGATTTCTTCCGTTTTTAACGATTCTCTGCCCACTTCTAGAAAAGGCAAAGGAACCCCTCTGGCCGGCAATTGGATCGTAAGTTTTATCCCTCTGCTTTCCAGATAACTTCTTATAGCTTGGTCTTTATCTTCCCCTAAATATAGGCACTGCTCCGGAAGGGTATTCATAAAAAGATTTATTATTAAAACGATGTTTAGTACAAAAAAAGAAATGGCAAGAATCCCAATGGCCTTTCTCCAATCCATCTTTCTCCCTCTTCGGCTAAAAATTGACAGCCATACCGTTTTTAGCATTTATAAAAATTCTGCCGTACTGGGTTTCAATGGTCCAAACCGGAATTATTTCATAATCAAAAACGAGGTAAGATAGTTTAAGCGATGTTACTTCCTTTAAATTGAAAGCAGCAATTGCAGCGTCCAGGGCCTGTATAGGAGATATGGGCTGAACTTCGTAAAGCACCTTGTTTTCCTTTACAATGTTTCTAAAAAACCTGGAAACCTGATTCTCCTCAACAGTAACGGTAAGATATTCACTATTGCTCAAGAGCGGCAAACCTCTTATTCTTATGTTGAAATTAAAAGTATACGTTGTCCTTTGATTTTGTACAACCTTGTAGCCCGAAAGATATACATCTTGGGGCCAACCCCCGTGGGTGTTGATGAAATTAGCAGCAATTTTTAAGGCTTCGTAAAAATCGGAGCCCGCTTTGAGCCCTCCTGTTAGCGGCCTGCTGTACTCAAGGGCACCAGAAGGGTATATGCGAAGCCCCCGGTTTCCATCAGTATAAACCACTGCGCCGTCTTTTTCTTCAATTTTGCGGGTTGCAGAAAAATCAGGGAAAAACTGAGCTATAGTGCTCTGGGAGGGGATTTTTTCGTGCCTCATTGAAAGCACCGGCAGTTCATTTTGTCCCGGCGACACTGGCACGTATAAGCCTTCCTCCAATTTGACATTTATTTTGGCTGGCGGAAGGTACGTATAGACGGGCAGGTCTTCCGTTCGCGCCCTATCTAATAACCTCTTAAATTCAAAACTGCTTTCTCTGGATTTTAAACTGTAAAATTCGCCGCTTTCTCCCACAAAAAACACGGAAAGGCCATCATCCTCAACTACCATTATAGAATTCACCAATCTTCCCTGAGGGATGGCCTGCTGAGCTGTGTTCATATTGAAAATCTTTGTCAAAAAATCAACGGGCAAAGGCACGGGGAAGTTTAATTCCATCCCCACTTTTTGCCTTAAATTTTCGTCGTCAAACTTTGCGTTTTTAACCTCGATAAGCTCCTTACCCTGGACTAGCATCCTTACAAAGTCCCAGCTTTCCGCGTAAAAAGGTGCTTTTGGATAAAGGATACTATGCATATCCTGTCCGAAATGCAGCACAATCCTATCAGGAGTGATTACATCGGCCAGGTCTACAACGCTCAAAGTTGAGTTTTCAGCCTTAATATCATCGTATTCACCGTAAAATCGCCACCATGTTATACTTGACAGAAAAAGGCTGGTGCCTACCAGCAAAGCGAGAAACAAACCGAGAAGGAAATCCCTATTCTTCACGGCTGCACCGCCTTTTATTGCAGTATGAGAAGTTTTAACGCCTGGAGTATGGAGCTCAAACTTTTTAAATTCGTATCATTGTCAAGCCTGTAAACGTTTCGAGAAACGACCTCCTCTTCCCCAGAGGGAAATACTGCTTTTACACTTATTACGTTTTTCCCAAGCTCAACGTCAGCTTGGGTCACGAAGAGCCCCGAAGCACCCACCTTAAGGATCTCCTTCTTTTCCCCGTTAACAAAAACCGCAACAGAAGTATCAGCGACTGTCTCTCCGGAAACAACTACATAGCTTTGGGTTGTCACAAAGTCTTCCTTGGGACGGTTCAGCACAAATGCTTCCTTAGCGTCGGCTATGAAGAAAAGCAAGAAAACTATAAAAAGGGACAATATCGCTATCCCGATGAGCCTTTTCATAATAGTTTGCTCCTTTTTTATAAAATACCTCTCTTTACAGTTTAACCCAAAAATATTACAGAAGTATTACATCCACGTTACGTTTGATTTACACAAGCGTCGGGAGCCTTATTATAACCTCCGTGCCTTTCCCCTGTTCGCTGATAATGTTTATCTCGCCATCGTGGGCGAGCACTATTTCGCGGGCTATAGAAAGTCCAAGCCCCGTTCCGCCAAGTTCGCGGCTTCTGGTCTTATCAACCCGGTAAAAACGCTCGAAAATCCTCGGGAGGTCTTCCTTCGGAATTCCAATCCCCGTATCTTTAACGGAGATGTAAATTTGATTGCCGGCATTTCCGGCTTTTACAAAAATCTCGCCTCCCTCGGGAGTATACTTTATCGCGTTAGAAAGTATATTTTGAAAAACCTGCTCTATTTTATCCCTGTCAGCAAATGCCTCGAGACCTTCCTCAATCTCATGCTTCATGGAAAGCTTTTTTTTCATAGCATTCATCATCATTTTTGATATTACATCGCGAAGGAGCAAGTCAATTCTAACAGGCCTTTTATTCCACTTAATCTCCTTATTGTCCAATCTGGAAAGTTCCAAAAGGTCATTGACTAGCCTTGTCATTCTGTCCGCTTCGTCATTTATGACGCTTATGAACTGGCGGGCTACAGAAGTGTCGTCCATTGCCCCGTCAAGCAGAGTTTCCGCATAACTTTTTATCGTTGTAAGGGGAGTTCTAAGTTCGTGGGAAACGTTAGCGACGAATTCCTTTCTCATTTCTTCCAAACGCTGTTGCTTTGTGACATCCTGCAATAGCAATATATAACCTGTTTCTCTTGTTTCTCCTGTCAATGGTGCAAAGATGGCCTTCAGCGCACCATCTTTTACCTTTACTAAAACTTCCAGAGGTGCTCTCGTTGCTTTTTGGTAATCCTCCGGGTTGATTTTTAAAATATCTTTTAATTTATCTTCTAAAGCTCCTTCTAGCCGTTCTCCTTCAAGGCCCAGCATACGCATCGCTGCCGGATTTATGTGGATAACCTCTCCTCTTCCGTTTAAAGCTATAACCCCATCTGCCATGTTTGTAAGTATGGCTTCCATTTTTTCCTTTTCCTCTGAGATTTCTTCAAGAGTCGCCTTAAGTCGACTAGTCAGGAAATTAAACATGTCAGTAAGCTTTCCTATTTCGTCGTCAGATTTCACCTCTATCTTCTGGTCAAAGTTTCCTTCAGCCAGAAGTGCCGCCCGTTTCGTAACTTCACGAATGGGCCCCGTTATGGTATTTGACAAAGCATAACCCAAAAATCCCGTTATCAAAAGCGCAAGTAATGTCGCCGTGAGCAGGATTAACCTTATATTGTTCAGTGTCTCGTATATATCCTCCAAAGAAGCCACCAGGTAAAGTATCCCTACCACAGCACCGTCGTTTTTTATCGGGTATGCTAAGTACTTATATCTCTTTTTAGTATTTGGGTCTTGCCTTATGTCCTCAGCCTGCTTGCCGAAAGTGGCCTGCATAACTTCCGGCGACAATATCCTGGTGCCCCTGCTAAACCTTGTTTCATCCGTCGAAGCAACTACCGTCCCTTTTTCATCCATCACCGCTATATATTTTATACTGCTAGGAGCCACTTGTTTTATGTACTCTTGGATTGTGGAATCATTAACTGATAATTTTCTTTCCGGCGGCAAATACCTTACCAGCAAAAAATCCGATATAAGCTGGGCATTTACTATTAGGCTTTCGGTGAGCTTTCTGTCGTGATATCTTTCAAGAGACTGCATCAAGTAAAAGCCCACCACTTCCATGGCAAGAAGGATAAGGAGTATGTAAATAGTTACCAGCTTTGCCTGTATGCTCTTAAACAATTAAAATCACCCTAGTTTTTGGGAAAGTAGTAACCTACTCCCCGCTTGGTCAATATGTAAGTTGGATTCGACGGGTCATCCTCTATTTTTTCTCTGAGCCTTCTCACTGTTACGTCCACAGTGCGGATATCGCCATAATATTCATAACCCCAAACTTCTTCAAGTAGCTTTTCCCTCGAAAAAACCTGACCTGCCTGGGCTGCCAGAAATTTTAAAAGCTCAAATTCTCTTAGTGTGAGTTCTAACAACTTGCCGTTTTTCCTCACCTGAAAGCTCGATAAATCTATCTCCAAGTCCTTTACTTTTATTATCTTTTGTCCTTCAACGGGATTCGAAAGCGTAAGCCTGCGCAAGTTCGCCTTTATCCTGGCCATTAGTTCTCTCATGCTGAACGGCTTTGTAACATAATCATCGGCTCCCAGTTCCAATCCCAGCACTTTGTCCACTTCTTCGCCTTTCGCAGTCAGCATTATTATCGGACATACGAGCTTTTCCCTTAGCTTTTTGCAAACGGAAAATCCGTCCTGTCTCGGCAGCATTATGTCGAGCAATACCAGGTCCGGATTTTGCGAGATGGCAACTTCTATGGCCTCTTCTCCGTCATAAGCGGCAAGCACTTCATATCCTTCTTTTACGAGGTTATATTTTAAAATATCTACTATAGGCTTTTCATCATCTACTACCAAAATTTTCTGCCCCATAAAACTCACCTCTTCTTTATCTAATTCTTAATATTCGATATATCGCGGCGTTTTCCTTCAAATATCCATCACAGAATTTTGTCCACTTTTATTATACAAAAAAATTGTGTGGTGGCATAATATGGCAAATCGTCGCCACTGCCTTTGTGCACCGGCGAATTTGATACAAAGCAACTTTACAGGAGCATTTTTAACATAACATGTAGACAAAAAAAAGCTGCGTTTTCGCAGCTTTTTACCTTAGTTTCCCAGATAGAGCAGCGGATTTTTGGGAGTGCCGTTGACCCTTACCTCAAAGTGAAGATGCGGACCTGTAGTCCTCCCCGACGTTCCCACACTGCCTATGACCTGCCCCTTAGATACTTGCTCTCCTACCGAGACATTTATGCTGTTCAAATGGGCGTAATAAGTCTCAAATCCTCCTCCGTGGCTTATTATAACAAGCCTTCCGTATCCGCCATTTCTTCCTGCAAAAGTCACAACCCCAGAATTTGCAGCCCTCACAGGAGTGCCTACAGCATTGGCTATATCAACCCCCGTATGGAATTCGCCTCCCCGGTTCCCGAAATGCGACGTAATCCTTCCGCTTACCGGCCAGTAGAACCTTCCGCTCCCGCGGTATGTAACGACCGCTTTCGTCCCCTGGGCTACTATCCTGGCAACGGGTTCCTTCGTTACCTTTTCCTCTAAAGTCTTCTCAGACATTCTTAAGCCGTTTTTATACACAACCTCTGCCAAAACCTGCTTTAGCCCTTCTTTACCTTCCTGCTTTACAATCCTTTTTCCCTCTAAAAGCGAATTGTCCTTTACTATTTTCGTTTCGTAAGGTATAGCTTCCTGCTTTGTGACTCTCTTTACAACAGTCACGTTAAGCAGCGGTTTTATCTCCTGAAGATATATTACATCTCCCGGCGAAAGCTTATCCACCGACTTTAACTGGGAATTGGCCTCCACTAGTTTTGTAAAAGGAATATTGTTCTTTTTTGCTATATCCCACAAGGTTTCCCCTTCACGCACAGTGTGGGTCTTCATTTCAAGTGTACCTTTCAAAATCAAATCCTTTGCTTCATCTTTTGAAAGTACTTCATTGGCATTTACATATTTTTCTACCAGCTTGATTCTATCGGGGACCTCTACCCGGACCAGTTCTCCCGGCGCCCCGTTTATGTAATGCTCCTTTACAGCCTGCAGGACCGACTCGGCCGTATCTTTGTCCTTCACCGCCAGCACTTCTTTGTCGTTTATCATTACCGAAACCGCCTTGACCTCTATAGCAATCGATTCTTCCAGCTTTCTCAGAAGCTCGTCCTCATTTAGCAAGCCATCCCTCACCGGTTCCCCTGAACTCACCTTAATTTCCTGAGCCAACCGGATTTCCGGGCCCAATTTTTCCGTGTATTTTTCAACGAGCCTTTGCCTTGCCTTTTCAATAACCTTTTTGTTTTTTACATTGCCAATAAACCTGCCCTCGACACTTACCGCGTAGACCCTTCCGTTCAATGCAAAAAACAGGGCTATTAAAACCACCGTTGCTAGGGCACCGGCCGCTGCCGTCAGCCTTTTGCCCTTCAGGCCTTTCAGGTCCGGTAAATTCATCCCCCCACTCCTTTCCCGGTTAATTTTTCAATATGCAAAATTTTATTAAATTGTAACTTCTTTGTAACAAAACTGTAACACACTCTAATTTTATTCTACGTATTTTTTGTTTTTCCTTCTACAATTTCATTGATTTTTTGTGGTTTTTTCTAACAAAACTATGCTCAAACCCAGGAACATGACAAAAATGCCTGAAATCGCCGATATGCTGGGAACCTCACCGAAAATTAACGCTCCTAAAATCACCCCGCCGGTAACTTCCTGGGTAGATATCAAATTGGCATACGTCGGGTGGATGTACCTGATGCCAGCATTGTATAAGGTGTGCCCCAACGTAGTCGGCATCAAACCGAGAAGCAAAAGTGCAACCCAGCTAGTCCAGGATGAAGGCATTTTAAAAAACGGCAAAGCCACTATCAGCAAGAATAAAGCGCATGTGAAATAAACCCAGAACACGTATTTCAAAAGCGGGAAGTTTTTTCTCTCGCTTCTTCCTATCACAGAATATATCGCGAGGGCTAGGGCGGATAATAGGGCCATTATGTCCCCCATGACCATTTTGGGTGTGAGCTTTGTTTCAAATCCCGTCAGGATAATAATTCCCAAAATCACCAAAAATATACCTATGTACTTGTACCTAGGGATTTTTTCTTTCAACAGAAATGATGTCAGCGCTGTTATCATGATAGGAGCTGTGTAAACCAAACTAAGAGAATGGGCTATTGTAGTATAGAGAACAGAGCCTATATAAAATAAAAAATGAAACGAAGTTACAAGGCCGTACAAAAGAAATCTTGCAAGTTCCCTTTTATTGACCGAAAGGTCAACTTTTGCGGCTTTTGCCGCAATAAGTATAAAGAGGCTGCCAATGAACATCCTGAAAAATGCGATTTCTGCCACCGGCAATTCACTTGCAAACCTTGTGAGTATCGGGCTTGTACTGAAAAACAATGTTCCCAAAGCCGAAAGAACAAGTCCTTTTTTTTCTTCTTTCAAAAATGTCCCTTCTTTCTTTTAAACTAAGCAGCTTTTTCTTTTCCTATACTACCCGGTTTTTTGAGCATTTCGTAAATCACTTCTTTAAAGTCCGTTCCCATCACGCAGTTTACGGCATTTGCAAAATCATCGGTGGTGGCGTTGCCAAAGACATTCTTTCTAAGATATATTCTTAATGCTTTTCTCATTTTACTTTTACCGATTCTGCTTTCCAATTCTTTAAGCATAATAGCTCCCTTCTTATAGACAATAGCGTCGTACTCCCCCCAGCTCCTAAACTGGGAAACCGGCCTCAGGATCGGTCCTGGGCTGTTGCCCAATTCAAAAAACCGGTATGGGTAAAGTATAAAATCCTGGTATACTTCCCTTCCTTTTGCCCTGCCATAAACCCCTTCAAAATATAGGACTGTGGAGTACTCCGTTATCGCCTCGTCCAACCACGGTTCTTTAACCTGGTTGTTACCTACAAGGCCGTACCACCACTGATGGGCGGTTTCGTGGACAATCACGTATTCCAGAAGGACCTCATCGTCTAGCAAGTTATGGTCTATGAGCACCAAGTTCGGATATTCCATGCCTCCTATGTAAAAGTCGGACATAACTATGGAATATTCATCGTAAGGATAGGGCCCGAAATATCGATTGAAAAACCTGAGGGCCTGCTTTCCGTATTCCAACGCTTTCTTTGCCGCATCCTCATTGTCGCCAAAGTAAAAGACATTGATTTTCGTCCTGCCCACCTTTCCGGAAATCGCCCTTAGATCAGTGCCTGCAACCCAGGCAAAATCCCTAACCAGTTTGGCTTCAAAGACCCAGGTGGTGGTGTTGCCTTCAGTAATCTTTTTTGCCGGTCTTCCGGTAGCAGCAATTGTAAAGCTGTTTGGAGCTGTTATGCTTACTTTGAAGTTTGCGATATCGCTGTAAAACGGGTCCCCTATGGAATAATAAGGGTCGAGGTTCCACCCGTTTTCATCGTAAACGCAAAGCACAGGATACCAGTTGCCAAAATTGTATGTGTTTTTGCCGTGCCCGAACCGTCCGGGGGAAAAGGGCACCTTTTCTTGAAACTCTATTTTTATTTCAATTTCTTCACCGGGTTTTAGCTGTTCTGGTATATTGACCTTAAGGAGCGTCCCTTCTTTTTTGAAATCCAATTTCTCCTCTTTGCAAGTTACGCTGGAAATATTTATGTACCCTTCCGAAAATCCCTCCGGGTAAGCGTATTTTAGCTCTTCCATAGGAAACGGCGCTGTCTTTAGAGATTTGAAGGCTTCGGGATAAACGTGAAAAATAATCTCCGAAAGTTCACAGCGGGTGCGATTGCGAAATACTACGGTCTGAACAGCATGTACCATTTCCTTTTCGGGATAAAATATCGCATCAATAATATAGCTCGGAGCAGTTTTTAACGCCTCTTCAGCCTTCGAGCCGTAAAAATATTCAGTTTCCAGATTAATTTTAACCAGGCAATAAGTAATCGAAAGGGCCATAACGAAAAAAAGCACGAGAACGACCGATAACCTTTTCTTATTCAAATACATCGCCCCAGTTTTGTAAGATATTATTATATATACTACAATATCTACTAGATATTCCTCAATTCTGTCATGTACACATAATCCACAAGTTATCCACAATTGTGTACATAAAGTTAAAAAAGCTAATTTTATATTATTATGAAATTGGCGCTTTTTCAATTATTTTTGTATCGGGCTTCTTAGGCGGGGCTAATCCGTTTTGATGTTTAAACTTCACTAATTTATGCATAAATAAAACCCTCCCCAGATACTTCGGACTCTTTTTGGGAGGGCAAGTCCGTGAAAGCTAGATTTTCCAACGCTGGAGCGGAAGACGGGATTCGAACCCGCGGCACTCGGCTTGGGAAGCCGATGCTCTGCCACCTGAGCTACTTCCGCTCGTTCTAATTATAATTATAGCTAAGCTAAAAATGTAAGTCAAGATAAAAATAAAAATGGTGACCCCGAGGGGAGTCGAACCCCTGTTACCGCCTTGAAAGAGCGGTGTCTTAACCACTTGACCACGGGGCCACAAAGGTGGTGAGCCATCCGCGAATCGAACGCGGGACACCCTGATTAAAAGTCAGGTGCTCTACCGACTGAGCTAATGGCTCACAATAATGTGCTGCTTTTTAATGCAAACAGCAAGATATATACTACTATAAAAAGGTGAATATGTCAACCCCCTAAAAAAATTGACATCATATTACCTCTATCAGCTCAAAACCCTGGTTTCTTCCTGGACCCACCGATACAAAGCATATATCGACACCCACAAGTTCTTTTACCCTCTCCACATACCTTCGCAAATTGCCCGGCAGTCTATCGTATTCGGCCGCTTCCGATACGTTTTCCTCCCATCCCGGGAGTTCTTCATAGACCGGCCTGCATTTGGCCAAAACCTCCAAACTGGCGGGGAAATCCTCGATGAGCTTTCCGTTATATTCATAGGCTGTACAGATTTTTACTTTTTCAAGGCCCCCCAGAGTATCCAGTTTAGTAATAGCAAGATGGGTAATACCGTTTACCCGGATGGCGTATTTCAGCATCACCACGTCAAGCCACCCGCAGCGACGGGGCCTGCCTGTAGTCGTGCCGTACTCAAACCCTCTCTCCCTTATATAATCCCCCGTAGCATCCAAAAGTTCCGAAGGAAATGGGCCTTTCCCCACCCGGGTGGTATACGCCTTTACCACACCTATCACCTTATCTATCATGGTGGGTCCTATGCCGGCACCTATGCAAACCCCTCCTGCTATCGGGTGGGATGACGTTACATAGGGATATGTTCCCAGGTCTAGATCCAGGAAGGTCCCCTGAGCCCCTTCATAGAGGATTTTTTTGCCCTCTTGGGAGCCTTCGTATATAATCGCTGAAGTATCGCATACCATATCTTTCAATTCTTCGGCTGCTTTCAAATAACTTTCCATGATAGAGCTTTTCTCGAATCCTTTGACTTTGTATATTTTTTCTAAAATAAAATTTTTTTCTTCCAGGTTCATGATTAGCCGCTCTTCGAAAATTTTTTCATCCAAGAGGTCGCTCATTCTTATTCCAATCCTTTGGGCCTTGTCTACGTAAGCCGGCCCTATGCCCCTCCGCGTGGTGCCAAGCTGGTACTTACCTTTCCTTTCCTCCTCCAGTTCGTCTAACAACTTGTGATACGGCATCACTATATGGGCGCGGTCGCTTATCTTAAGTCGAGGTCTGATGTCTATTCCATAACTTTCTAAATATCTAATTTCTTCGACCAGCGCTATGGGGTCAATTACCATGCCGTTACCTATGATGCATATCTTGCCCGGATGGAGAATCCCAGAAGGAATCAGGTGGAGTTTGTACCTAACGTTGTCAACTTCCACCGTATGTCCTGCGTTATTGCCGCCCTGATAGCGTACAACAACATCCGCCCTCTTTGCCAAGTAATCAATTATGCGTCCCTTTCCTTCATCTCCCCACTGGGCTCCTACCACCACAAGTCCTGGCATTTTATCACTCCTTTATCGTGGGCTTCAATTCAATTTCCTCTCTAGAATCTCTCTCGCCACCATTATTCCGGAAACCGAGGCCTGTGCCAATCCCCTGGTGACCCCTGCTCCGTCTCCAGCGGCAAAAAGGTTTTTAATCTGGGTTTCTAAGCTCGAGCTAAGAGCCGGTCTTGCCGAGTAAAATTTCACCTCTACTCCGTAAAGCAGAGTATGATGGGAATAGACTCCCGGCACCAATTTATCCATCGCCTGCAGCATCTCAAGTATACTCACCATGTGCCTGTAAGGAAATACCAGGCTCAAGTCCCCCGGAGTGGCTTCCTTCAACGTGGGATCAACCAGCCCGCGCTTTATTCTCTCAGGGGTAGAGCGCCTGCCGGCAAGAAAGTCCCCCAATCTCTGAACCAGCACCCCACCCCCCAGCATGTTTGCTAATGTGGCGATATACTTTCCGTAGGAAATAGGTTCTTTAAAAGGATGCGTGAAAGTCTTGCTGACAAGCAGCGCAAAATTTGTATTTTCGGTTTTTTTGTCGGCATAGCTGTGGCCGTTAACGGTGATTAGTCCGCTGTTGTTTTCTATTACCACCTCTCCGTAAGGATTCATGCAAAAAGTCCTTACTTTATCGTCGAATGACTTGGAATAGTACACCAATTTCGACTCGTAAACCACGTCCGTCAAAGGCTCCATAACAACAGCCGGAACTTCCACTCTGACTCCTATATCGACGGGGTTCATCGCCATATCGAGTCCAAGGCGCTGGGCTTCTTTAGCAAACCACTCGGCTCCCTCTCTACCCGGCACCGCCACAACGAAATCAGCCGTGTATTCATCACCTCTTTCCGTGACTACACCGTAAACTGCTCCATCCCGGACAAGGATCGTCCTGACAGCCGTCATTGTCTTTATATCCACCTTGCAGTCCAGGTACTTTCTCATTTCTCTCAAAATGTTCCAACATTTTTCAGTCCCTAGGTGCTTTATTCTGGCGGGAATCAGTCTTAAATCGGCCGTCGCTGCCTTTTGTTGCAATTTTTTTACTTTCTCCTGGTCGGTTCCGTGGACAATTTCAGTAGCGCCGAAGCTCAAAAATATCCTGTCTACATAACCTATGAGCTCTGCCACCTGCTCTTTCGGAATGTACTCGTCGAGCCACCCGCCAAATTCGGTAGTCAAGGTCAACTTGCCGTCGCTAAAAGCTCCCGCTCCTCCCCAACCGTTCACTATGGAGCACGGATCGCAATTCAAGCATTTTACTTTCTTTTCCTTAGAAGGACAGAGTCTTGCCTCAATGTCCTTGCCTTTCTCAAGAATCAAAATATTGAGGTCTCCACCTTTGTCCACCAATTCCAAGGCGGTGAATATTCCTGCTGGTCCAGCACCGATTATTATCACATCGTAATGTCTTGACATTTCACCACACCACCTGACAAGATAAAATTAAAAAAGGCAGCACATTAAAAAACATTATTCTCACAACAATAAAATGTGAATATGCTATAACCTAAATAATAATAGCAAATTACATGGTGAATGTCAATTTTTTATGCGTATAATTTTAAATTTGTTATACATCAATATTCGTATATATCCGTACAATCGATTTGGCATTTTTGAAAATGCACGAATTATAATTTAAAAAGCGCGGCGAAAAGCCGCGCAAGCTTAATCTTTCCTACATCTCATCAATTTTCTTTCGTCCAGCACTATGATTTTTTGCCTGTCTATATCTATAATGCCGTTCTTTTTCATCTGACTTAAAATCCTCGTCACCGTTTCTCTAGAAGTGCCAACCAAAGCTGCCAGCTCCTGCCTCGTAACCGGAAGGTCAATCTCAATGCCCCGGGATGTCCTCTGGCCGTAATCCAAGGATATCTTGTGAAGCATACAGGCCGTGCGATCGTAAGTATCCTTCAAAGCAAGGTCTTTTATCTTCTCCTGGGAATCTCTCAGCCTTGCAGCCATTATCCTTATGATCTTTATGGCAAGGTCGGGACTTTTTTTAATAAAACTTTCTAAATCTTCGTTTTTTATAAAGCCCACCACAGAGTCTTCCACAGCCTCGGCCGTTGCGGGATAAGTGCCTCCCCCCAGTAGTACCGCTTCTGCGAATACATCCCCCTCATCGAAAATATGCAATATAAACTCTCTTCCTTCGTCATCGCCTTTATACACTTTAACCTTACCGGATTTTACAAAAAACACCGCTTCACCAGGATCTCCTTCAAAAAAAATAACAGTGCCTTTTTTGTAATTTTTAGTATTAACCAGTCTCTTTACCTTTACTAGCTCTTCGTCGGAAAGCTCGGAAAATATATAAACTTTCTTTAAAATATCCTCGAGCGCCAGATTGAAATCTTTCTTTTCGGGCAATGCGCTTTCCTCCCCGCAATTAAGCGTATCTCGCCTCTTCGCTCTGGCGGTACTTTTCGATGCTAACGAACTTGGTGTACTGAGAAAGCCATAACAGTTCCACCTTCCCGGTGGGGCCGTTCCTCTGTTTCGCTATTATGACCTCGGCTATATTTTTTCTGTCCGTATTGGGATTGTAATAATCTTCCCTGTAGAGAAACGCTACCAAATCCGAATCCTGCTCCTGGCTGCCCGATTCCCTTAAGTCGCTGAGCACCGGTCTGTGGTCGGACCTTACATCCGGCGCCCTTGAAAGCTGGGATAGAGCCAACACCGGCACATTCAATTCTCTTGCCAGGGCTTTTAATGACCTTGAGATTTCCGAAATTTCCTGCTGCCGATTTTCAGACTGGCCCCTGCCCGCTATCAATTGAAGATAGTCTATAACCACCAGCCCCAGACCTTTTTCCGCTTTAAGCCTGCGCGCTTTTGCCCTAATCTCCAGGCAGGTGATGCCCGGCGTATCATCAATATAGATAGGGGCTTCAGACAAAGGTCCCATAGCTCTCGCAAGTCTGGGCCAGTCGTCTTCTTCCAGCCTCCCGGTGCGGAGCTTATGGCTGTCCACATTGGATTCAGCGCAAAGCATCCTCTGTACCAGTTGCTCCTTCGACATTTCAAGGCTGAAAATCGCAACAGGTATTCTATGCCTTATTGCGGCGTTTTGTGCTATGTTCAAAGCAAAGGCGGTTTTACCCATGCTGGGTCTTGCCGCCACCAAGATAAGGTCGGAAGGCTGCAGGCCAGAAGTCATGGCATCCAGGTCGGGAAACCCAGTGGGCACACCAGTTATCCCGCCTTTAGAATTATAAAGCTGTTCGATGCGCTCGAAGGTAGAAAGAAGTACGTCTTTTATGTGATGGAAGTTGTCCACTCTTTTTTTCTGGACTATGGCAAAAATCCTGCGTTCTGCTTCATCCAGAAGCTCTTCTACATCTTCCCTTGGTTCGTAGGCCATTGAAAGTATTTTTGATGTGGCTTCCAACAGCCGCCGGAGCAGGGCCTTTTCTTCGACTATCTTGCAGTACTGGGCAATATTGGCCGGTGTGGGCACTACTTCGGTGAGTGTTGTAAGATAGGTGACACCGCCCACACTTTCTAACATCTTTCTGTTTCTCAAGGTTTCGGTTACCGTAATTAAGTCCACCGGTTCCCTGCCTTCGTGCAATTCCGTTATGATATTGAAAATCGTTCGATGGGCTTCCAGGTAAAAATCCTCGCTTTTCAAGCGCTCTAGCGCCACGTATATGGCCTCTTTTGAAAGGAGCATAGAGCCTAAAACTGACTGTTCCGCTTCGACGCTGTGCGGAGGAACTTTAGGCGCTGTAAGGCTCATATATATCACCCTTCGACTATTCTTACGATGAGCTTTGCCTCGACTTCGGGATGAAGTTTAACCGGCACTTCATAACTACCAAAAGCTTTAATCGGCTCGTCAAGCTGAATCTTTCTTTTGTCTATATCAATGCCGTATTGCTCCTTTAAAGCATCAGCTATGTTTTTCGAATTTATGGAGCCATACAGTTTCCCCTGGGCCCCCGCTCTTACCTTCAACGTCACACTGCATTTTTTAATTTTTTCTGCCATTTCTTCTGCTTCCATCTTTTGCCTTGCAAGCTTCTTCTCCTTTGCTTTTTTTTCTTCTTCTAATTTTGCCAGGTTTCCAGGGGTTGCTTCAACGGCTAGGTTTTTGGGGAAAAGAAAATTCCTGGCATATCCATCGGCGACATTTACCAGGTCTCCTTTTTTACCAAGGGTTTTTACATCCTGAAGGAGTATTACCCTCAACTCACATCCCCCTCTTTCAAGAATTCGTCTATGGCCTCCTTTAATCGTTTCATCGCATCTTCCACCGTCACATTGGAAATCTGGGCACCGGCCACAGTCAAATGCCCTCCCCCGCCCAGTTTTTCCAAGATCCTCTGGACATTAATTTCCCCTAAGGACCTGCCACTTATGGCCACACCATCCTCAAATGGTACAAGTACAAAAGCAGCGTGAACGCCTTTTATCTCGAGGAGCGCGTTAGCGGCATGGGCTGCGGTAAGGCGAGGGTTTTCGCATTTTTTATCGTAATAAGACAGGGCAATGTTACCGGGAAGAATCTGCATTCGCTTTACTACTTCTGCCCTTTTATGAAATTCTCCTACGTCCTCCTGAAACAGTTTGAATACCAGCGTCGGATCTGCACCGTGCCTTTTTAAATAAGAAGCCGCGTCAAAGGTTCTGACCCCTGTTTTAAACGAAAAATTTCTGGTATCCACACTTATGCCGGCCAAAAGGGCTGTTGCTTCCCGGGGACTTAATTTTATCTCTTCACCCATATACTGGATCATTTCGGTCACCATTTCACTGGTAGATGACGCGTACGGCTCAAGATAAACAAGAATAGCCTTGTCGATAAACTCTTCCCCCCGCCGGTGGTGGTCTATCAAAACCACCTTTTCAGCCCGCTGTAAGATTTTCTGGGAATAACAGAAGGAGGGCTTATGAGTGTCTACTATAACCACCAAAGTATCCCTGGTTTGAACTTTTAAGGCTTCTTTCTCTGGCATAAAATACCTTTGCGTTTCATCGTCTTCATATAAAAGCTTTAAAAGTGCCTCTACCGAATGGCCCTGATCGGGAGATAAGACAAAATACCCTTCCTTTTTTAAGCACCTTGCAGCTTTTACCATACCGATACCGGCGCCCAAGGCATCCATGTCTAAGAATATGTGTCCCAACACTAGCACCTTATCTGCCTCTTCTATCAAATCGCGAAGGGCATGGGCTATGACCCGTGCCCTCACTCTAGTGTATTTTTCCATTTCCCTCGCCCTGCCGCCATAAAAATGAGTACTGCCTTCAGCTTTTACTACTGCCTGGTCTCCTCCCCTGCCCAGACATAGTTCCAGTGCGTTTTGCGCCATCTTGTTGAGTTCTAGGAGACTATCTTTACCGTAAGATGCGCCTATGCTCAAAGTGACGGCAAGCGCATTGGGAGTCTTTATCTCCTTTATTTTTTCAAGGATATTGAATTTGTTTTTTTCAATTTGGCGGAATTTTTCTACAGTCACCGCGGATAAGAACTTATCATCATCAAACTTTTTTATAAATCCTTCATAGCTTTGAACCCATTGAGTTATGACTTTGTCAATCCTTGCAAGAAACTCCGGCCTGTTTTCTTCTGGTGTGGCAGCCAGAACTTCGTCATAATTGTCAATCTGAATGTACATAATAGCTACACCGGAGTTTGCCGGGAATTTAAAGGGCTCCTCCTTTGATTCTTCGAGCTTTTCTCCTTCCTCTTTCAATTTCTTTTTAGAAAAAATATAGGCTCCGATTAAAACTAAGGAAATAATGGCTCCCAATCCTAACGCAATCTTAAGGTTTATTAAAGACGCTGCAAAAAGCTGTAATATTATAATTGCCAGGAAGAGGCTGTTTTTTTTAATGAAGTTGAAATGTCTTTGCATGTCTTTCCCCGCCATTACAATCTGCGAAAATTAAATGCCGTATCTATCATTCCGAGAAGGAATATCAACTGTGCCATAAATGGATTGGAGAAGAGAAATAGAATTACAAAAACCCTCAAAACTTTTGATACATTGTACTTGCCAAGGAAGAAAGCTAGAACGGCAAGCCCCTGTATAAAAAACGCGATAGAAAAAATCATCTGAAGGTTGAGTCCTATTTGTTTTAAAATTCCCACCGGCCAGTAAGATTCCACCAAGACGGATAGCTGTCCCATTAGGAACAATAGCAGTGTGTACGGAGGCATTTTCCACTGCCAAATCGGAGGAAAATCCTCCATGCTGTAGCCCAGACGCCTCAAAATCATTTTTGAAATATGAAAGCATAAAAACGAACTGCTCACCGAAGCCAAAACTAACATCGCCGGTATCAATAGCGGCATCAAGTCTAATATCTTCCCGTACATTTCAAGGGCTGGTTTTATGGTTTCGGGGTCAACGCCTATGCGGCTGTAAACTTTCGCTGCGGAGTTAAGGCTTTCCCTGTATATTTCTATCTCCTGCAAAAATGGATTGATACCCATTATTGCCAGTGAAAGCATGAAAAGGGCAATATTTGATACTAACGACGCTCCAGTACCCACGGCGAAAACTTTAAATGGAGAGTATTTTCTTTTTAAGGCCCAGCCCATGCCCATCCCTACAAGCCCGAAACTCAAAACTCCAGTTATCGCCCTGATAGGTCCTGAAAACGCAGCAATAACGGCACCTGAAACCAACACAGAAAGTAAGCTTACACTGAGGCCGTGCTTCATTCCAAGGATAATCACCGGCACTGGGAGCACTAAGTCAGCCAATAGCCCTACTCCCGGAACGTATATCGAAAAGAAGCTTAGTATAACTGTTATGGCCGAAAGCAGTGCCCCTTCAACAATTGCCTTCGTACTGTAGCGGTGCATTTTTCCCTCCTCGCTTCTATAAAAAAGAGAGGGGTTACCCCTCCCTATTCAGTCGTAAACGGCAAAAGTGCCATGTTTCGAGCCCTTTTTATAGCAACCGTAAGCTGTCTCTGGTGTCTTGCGCAATTGCCAGTTATTCGACGGGGCAGAATTTTAGCCCGCTCGGTTATAAATTTCTTGAGCCTCGCCACATCCTTGTAGTCGACATAATCTATTTTATCCACGCAAAAACTGCAGACCTTTTTCTTCTTGTTCTTTCTGGACTTCAACTCTTTCCCTCCTTTTCATTAAAAAGGTACATCGTCCCCTTCACTTAAATTTTCATCATCAAAATTGAAATCAAAATCTATATCTCCGATCCCTTCGTTGTTATCACCCAAGACGGTATCTTGTTCTACAGATTTCGGCCTGTCTAGAAACTGCACTTCATCGGCAACTACTTCGGTTACGTACCTGCGCTGACCTCCAGGAGTGTCGTAGGACCTCACCTGGAGCCTGCCCGACACACCCACAAGACGGCCTTTCTTGAGGTTATTGGCACAGGTTTCCGCCAATTTCCTCCAAACCACAACGGGGATGAAGTCCGTTTCTCTCTCCCCCTTTTGGTTTAGGAAAGGCCTGTCAACGGCTAATGTAAAAGTAGTCACCGCGATTCCACTAGCAGGGGTGAACCGCAATTCGGGGTCCTTGGTCAATCTCCCAATCAATATAACCTTGTTCAAAGTTTTCACCCCTTTATTTGTCCTTGCGGATGACAATATGCCTTAGCACAGCGGGGGTTATTCTGAAGACCCTTTCCATCTCTCTTGCGGTTAGGGCGTCGGCCGCAAAATTCATCAACACATAATAGCCTTCTTTCTGGTGCTTGATGGGATAAGCCAGCTTTCTTTTCCCCCACCGGTCGATTTCCTTCACCTCTCCCCCTCTTTCCTCGACGAGATTTTTAAACTTGTCCACCATTCCGTTAATTGCTTCCTCGTCAAGGGTGGGGTCGAGAATGTACATCGTTTCATATTCCCTCATTTTTTTCACCTCCTCGGACTTACGGCCCTAGATTTTTATCTAGAGCAGAGATGCTTCTTGCGTATTATATCATTTATCCGGAGGATTTTCAAGGTCTTCAAGCTGTACGCATTTTACTATCTTTTTGACGCTCTTTTCGAACTTGGACCTGGGTATCATTACTTTGCGCCCGCAGCCGAGACACTTTATCCCGAAATCGGCTCCCATCCTCCAGATCTCCCATTCAAAGCTGCCGCACGGATGTTTTTTCTTCATTTCTACGACGTCGCCGATATGGAACTTCAATTTTTCGCCCCCTTGTTCTTTTCATCTATAACGATCATCTTGGGGTAGGGAATCTCTATCCCCTCCCTGTCAAACCTTTCTTTTATCGCTTTTCTCAATTCCCTTTCAACGCTCCACTGCTGCATGGGCAAAGTCCTGGCCCATATTGTAATAACAGCCTCGCTAGGTCCGAAGTCGCTGACTCCAAGAACAGTAGGCCCTTCCACAATGTCGTTCCTTTTTTGGCGTACCTCTTCGGCAACTTCCTCGAGAATTTCTATCACTCTATTCAAGTCCTCTTCATAGGATATCCTCACGTTCACCAGAGCTCTGAGGTTACCTCTAGAATAGTTAGTAACCCTGGTGATTTCTCCATTGGGTATTATATGTATCTGACCGCCGAAGTCTCGAAGCTTTGTGGTCCTAAGACCCATTTCCTCTACGACGCCCGAGACTCCTGCAGTCTCAACGTAATCGCCTATCTGAAAATAATTTTCAAAAATTATAAAAAAGCCGGAAATCACGTCTTTCACAAGGCTTTGAGCACCAAATCCAATTGCAAGGCCACCTATGCCTGCTGCTGCTATTATGGATGATGTCTTTACGCCAAAAGTATCCAGCATAACTACTGCTGCTATAAGGTATACGGTGTATCTCAGGACGCTTTTTAAGAGTCCTGCCAGGGTCTTCATTCTGCTTTCGTCAACTGGCAACCTCTTAAACTTCATTGCAAAAAGTCTATCTATGACGCTAGCCCCAGCTTTTATTGCTGCTGCGGCTGAAATTAGAATAATTAATGCTTTGAAAATGTACCTGTAAACTTCCGGAAGTTCGTAAATTACGCGCAACATACTTTGAAAATTCATAGCGGAGGCGTCCTCCCAATCATATTACAACAGTCCTAAATTTAGATAGTTTTTCTGCTATCGCATACATATTGGTTACGCTCCCCACAGCAAGTTTTTCCTTCAATCCATAGTAATCCAAACAAGTTCCGCAGGAAAGCACTTCCACTCCCTTAGTTTCCAATTCTCTTAAGACATCCAAAACTTCCGAGCCATTGGTGGTAAGATAAACTCCTTTATTTAAAAATATTATGCTTTCAGGCAAATACTCGATATCTTTCAAAGTATAAATATAATTTCTCATCAGAAGCCTTCCTAGCTCTTCCGAACCTTTGCCTAGCGCATCGCCCGCAATTAAAACCACATAGGAATCCGTTTTTTCATTAACCTCTCTTATTTCTGTTTTAGGCGTCTTTTTAGCCGCTGGGGTCTTTTCGATGTAGATACGGTACTCCCCTTGTTCTTCTTCGTAAAAGCAATTACATCCACTGTTTTTTGCCATTTTAATTATATTGTCCCTTGCCACTTCATTGTCCACAATGGCGACAACCCGTCCCGTCTCAATGGAATCTAAAGCCTTTTTCGTCATGATAACCGGCTCGGGGCATTTCTTCCCTCTGCAGTCCACTTCTTTTGCCAATTTCATCCCCCCTATATCAATTTTATCACAACTGGAGTTATGAAATCCAAGAACTTTAATTTTTGAAAGATATACGATCCAGAGATACCTTTTTCAAGAACACTTCCAGGCCATGTCATCAAGAAAGGAGTAATAACCGAATTTATCAGCACAACCCATAATGAAGTAGATAAAAGCCCCAGTAAAACTCCTAATACCCGATTTGTCAGGGAAAGCCCTGAAAACCTGAACATCCCATTCAGAAAAAATCCTACCAAGGCAAAGAGAAGCTGAACGGCCAAAAAAATTATTAGAAAGCTTAATCCTGATAGGGCCATTTGAATAAGTGAATCGATAGCCGCCCCTGCCGGGAGGGCTCCAGGATTCGATTTAGAACTTGTAATATTTAGCAACGGTTTGAGGGCTTCACTGACATTTGTATTTTTTTCTATGTATTTAGCCGCCGTATCCCTGTAAAAAAGGCCTGCATATATAGCCGTCAGAACACCTAGAATTCTGAATGCCGAAAGGATAAATCCTTTGGTGTAACCTTCTATCGCACTTTTTAAGAAAACAAATAAAAGCAGTATGTCCATCCAATTCATAACCGATTCCCCCTTTCTTTCCGAAAAAACTTTCTTTCTAATTTTATTTCAAATAGCTTATGCATACTACCCAAAAAAATTACATATAATGTAAAAAAAGGTTTTCAGGAGGAAAAATAATGCTTTTAGACCCCCACGCACTAAGACCTTATGGCATGAGAGTTCACATAGATACTCCAAATGCGGTAGAAGCTATCGCTTACGGTTTCACCTCAATTTTATCTGAAACATATTGCCCTCCCTCGCCGATAGTTTTCCTGTGTATAGGCACTGACCGCTCTACCGGTGACTCTCTAGGTCCTTTAGTGGGAAACATGCTAAAGGAAAAAAATTTTCTCAACGCCCAGGTTAAAGGCTGCCTTGCCGAACCAGTCCACGCCGGCAATCTCGAAAATGTCCTCCAAGAGCTCGACATTTTGAAAAAGCCTTACATTATTGCGGTAGATGCATCTCTAGGCCGCTCTGAAAACGTTGGCACGGTAAAGATTGGCAAAGGACCTATTAAGCCGGGGGCTGGAGTCAGAAAAAATCTGCCTGAAGTCGGTCAGCTCCATGTTACCGGCGTAGTAAACGTCGGTGGATTTATGGAATTCTTCGTCCTTCAAAATACAAGATTATTTTTGGTAATGAAGATGGCGAAGGTAATTTCCGAAGGAATTGCTTTGGGAATGGAGCAATTCTTTGCATAAAAAGCTGCCTAAGGGCAGCTTTTTTAAATAAAATGATCATAAATTCTGTTTTTTATTATCTCATATATTTGTTCATTAGTTCTGCCTTCAGCATTTACGAGAAGTACTCCGAAAGAATTCCCACCCATGTTATCCATCATATTTTCAATTGACAGGGACGCCATTTCTTTAAGTTTCCTTCCTCTATATATTACAGCATCCACTTCCCCAACTGCCTCGTTCCACGGCATGGCTACAAACCCCCGCGCTCTCAAATATTCTATAAGGTCTTCAAGGCCGTCTTCCACCGCTATTATTCTTTTCATCCTGCCACCTCCGAATTCTATTTTTCTCGGAAGCTGGCAGAATTATACTTTTGATGTCATCACTTTTAAAGCTCCAGGTTCAACCGAAAATTCTACCGGAGTGTTCCCTATGACATCTCCGTCAGCGTGGACTTTGGCACAAGGAGTAAATTCTATTTTTACCTTTTTTCCTTTTATGACTTCGTAGGCCGGGTGATTTTTGTGCTTTCCTGAAAACACTCTAGGCAAAAACCTTAAAAGCTCCGCTTTACTCAACTCGTTTACTATGCATACATCGAGGAAGCCATCGTCAACTCGAGCATCAGGACATATCATCATACCACTGCCGTAGTACTTGGCATTCCCTACGGAGACCAGCCATGCCCTTCGCTTCATTGTATTACCGTCTATTTCTATGATTACATCTTTAGGCGCATAAAATGTCAGAACCTTTATAAGCTGTGCCACGTAAGTTATGGTGCCGTTAAAAAGCCTCATACTTTTATTGACTGCATCTGCTACTTCGGCATCTAATCCTGCTCCGACCACATTTACAAAAAAATTGCCTCCGGCCTTCAATAAGTCTATACAACTTACGCTCCCATTTTTTATTATTTCCAACGCTTTTTCCGGTTTTCGAGGTATCCCTACGGACCTTATAAAATCGTTGCCCGTTCCTGCAGGAATCACACCTAACAACGACTCGCTGTACGCAAGGGCCTGGACCACTTCCCTAACTGTACCATCTCCTCCAACAGCAACAATTTTTTTGTAGCCCGTTTTTACTGCTTCTATTGCAATGTCTGTGGCGTGTCCAGGGCCTTTAGTTATCGCAAACTCATAGGGAATGTCTATAAATCTTTTTAAGCCGCTCCAAAGTAATAAAGCTTTCTTCTTCCCAGCGTTCGGATTAACTACAAAAAAAACTTTCAACTCTCATCCTCCTTAGTTCTGTCCATCTCGCACCTACCTTGGAAAAACGCGCCGTCTTCAACTATTATACCTTCTACCCTCAAATCCCCCAGCACCTTGCCGGAAGACTTAATCTCCAGTTTCCCTGAAAGAAAAATATTTCCATTTACTTCCCCTGCAATTACCGCATTTCTCGCCTTAAGCTGAGCATTAACCACACCTGTTTCGGCAACTATTATGTCCCCTGTGCTTTCCAGCTCTCCTTCCACCTTGCCCTCGATACGAAGAACGCCCGTAGCTTTCACCGTACCCTTAATTTCAGTACCCTTCCCTATAAGGGTATCTACCGCTTCAGGATTAACCTTTATCTTTTCATTTTTTCTTCCGAACATGCTTACCCCCTCAGTTATTCCAAAAATTCAATTGGATCTACAACAGAACCATTTACTTTTACCATATAATGAACATGAGGCCCCGTACTTCTTCCGCTGCTTCCCACTCTCCCTATAGTCTGACCTTTATCAACGTATTGGCCTTTTTTTACAAGTATTTTTGAAAGGTGGCAGTATGATGTCACATATCCGTACCCGTGATTTATTTCTACAGTGTAGCCGTAACCTGACTTGTAGCCAGAGTATACAACCTGTCCGGCTGCTGCCGCTTTCACGTTGCTTCCATAAGGAGCTGCAATGTCTACCCCATCGTGAAATTCTGTACTTTTTCCAAAAGGAGAGCGCCTATATCCGAAGCGGGAAGTTATCCTCCCTTTTACTGGCCATAGAGAAGGCGTCGCAGCAAGTCTCAAATTTCTTTGCTCTATTACAGAAATAAGTTCCTTTATGCTGCCTTTTTGTTCTTCTAACTTCATTTCTAGGTCTTCCAGACTTTCCAATGCCGTTTCTCTGTTAACTCCGCTCCTGCTTGCAAGCTCTGAAGGCGAACTTCTAGAATTAATTTTCTCGAGTTTGTCCTTTAAAATTGGGTCGTCTTTTAAAAGTTGCCTCAAGCTTGAATCCAGCTTTTCCATTTCTTTTACCTTTTGTTCCATGCTTTTTGTCTTTTCCTCATAATAATTTAACTTCTCTTCAATCTTTGCATACCATTGAACCTTTGACGACAATTCCTCATTTTTCGCTTTAAGTTCTATATAAGATGCGAAAAAACCTATACCAGCCGCTACCAGTGAAAACAAAGACGCGGTAGCTATGTATTTTATTGCCTTTAAAATTGAATCAGTAAGAGAGATGGAATAAATTGATTTCTCCGAATGAGGTATGATCATAAATGTGACAAGCTTTTTCCTGCCCTTTCTCACCGATTTACCGCCCCCCTTTCAGGTTTCTGCCGATATTATACGAAATTTTAAAATTCGCCTTTTGCATTCAAAAATCCTTCTTTTGTTATCGCCTTTTCGAGAACTTCTTTTTCTTCCGGACTCAAGGCACAGGCTGGGTCCCCTTTTACCACCGGTTTTAGGTATACGCGGCTCTCTTCTCTGCCATAAATACTCGTGATAATGACCCCGCTATTTTCACCGTTTAATAATGCCATCGAAAAGCTCAAGTTTCCGCCCATATCTGCAAAAGCATTGTATTTTTTTATATGTACCTTCTGGACCGCAAAAAGCATGTCCTTTTCCAAGATATTAATTCGTTCCTTTATTGCGGCTACCTCCGACATAGCCTGTTTTACACTTTGAAAATATTTTATAAGCAATTCTTCCAAATTTTTACCACCAGCACCTCTCATTAGTGCTATATAATTCTTTGTAATTTTATTCAACTTGATATTTATGATTATAAACACAATAAGGCTCACAGCAGAAATCGCAATCAGCAGTATTAAAACCTTGTCCAAGTTCGCTTTAAAAAAACCATGTAGTAAATTAAAAAAATTTTGCGTCATCGCAGGATTCCTCCAGCTCTTTTTACAGTTTCGGAAATTTTGAAATCAGTATTGTAAACGCAATAGCGGTAAAGATGGCAGGTAGCAAGTTGCCCACTTTCACCCTTGATTTGCCTTCCAGCATATTTATTCCAATCCCAAAAATTAAAAGTCCGCCCGCTGCAGTCATTTCTGCAATTATGACATCAGTAAGGTAAGACTTTATGAACCCAGCCGCCATGGCTATGCTCCCCTGATAAAGAAAGACCGTTGCTGCAGAAAAAGCGACGCCAATGCCTAAAGTCGATGAAAAAATTACTGCGGACACGCCGTCCAATATGGATTTTACAAGTAATATACTGTGATTTCCCGTAAGACCGCTTTCAATTGCCCCCATTATGGCCATTGCCCCTACGCAATAGATGAGGCTTGCGGACACAAAAGCTTTTGTAAAATTTCCGTCACCACCACCAAAGCGCCTTTCGAGCGCTTCTCCCAGCCGGTTCAACTTTTCCTCAATTTTCATAATCTCGCCCAGTGCCGCCCCGCTTACAATGCTGAGGGTCAATATCAGAAAATTTTCCGTTTTTAATGCCATAGACAATCCTATCAGCATCACCACAAGGCTTAAGCCTTGCATAAGAGTTGTGCTCATATTTTCAGAAAAACGACCCTTTAAAAGGTTGCCTAAAAGTGCACCCATTATGATAGCAATAGAGTTTATCACTGTACCGAGCAAATCATGGCACCATCCTTTCATATATTTAAAAGTTATCGGGATTTGCTAGATATCTCTTCTAATGCAGAAAGGGCCTTTTGTATCTCCTCGATCGTATTGAATATTGAAAAGCTAAACCTTACAGTCCCTTTATCAATTGTGCCAATAGTCTCGTGTGCCAATGGACTGCAGTGGAGTCCTGGCCGAACTTGAATGTCATACTTGCTGTCCAGCAAGAAGGCCAGCTCGGATGAATCAAGTCCTCTTACGTTCAATGAAATCACGGCTACTTCGCTTTTTTTATGCGGGCAGCCGTATACAGTAATCCCCTCGATTTTCTTTAAGCCCTCTAAAAACCTCCGGGTTAGCATTTCCTCATGAGAACGTACATGCGAAAGGCCTAACTTTTTTAAAAACCGCACTCCTTCAGCCAGACCAGCGATACCGGGCGTATTGAGAGTTCCGGACTCCAGCAAGTCAGGAAGTATGTCAGGCTGCGAAAGTTCCTCAGAAAAACTTCCGGTGCCTCCTTGCCTTAGCGGCGTCAGCTTAATCCCTTCTCTGACGTAAAGCCCACCAGTACCTTGAGGGCCATAAAGGCCTTTGTGCCCGGGAAAAGCAAGCAGGTCTATATTTTGATTTCTAACGTCTATGTCGAGAATGCCTATTGTCTGAGCAGCATCCACAAGAAATAAGATGTCCCTTTCTCGAGCAATCCTGCCTATTTCTTCGATGGGCATTACGGTTCCGGTCACGTTAGAGGCATGGGTTATGGCAATAAGGCGGGTATTTGGCTTTATTGCCTTTAAAATATCTTCGGGGTCCAGTGTGCCATCCTTTGCACACTTGACTATCTCCCATTCCACACCGCATTTTGTCAGGGCGTAAATGGGCCTCGCCACAGAATTGTGCTCCATGGAACTCGTTATGACATGGTCTCCCGGGCGCAGGACCCCCTTTATGGCAATATTGAGTGCGTCAGTGGCGTTCATCGTAAAAACTATATTGCTCGGACTTTCAGCATTCAAAAAATCCGCCATGACTTCCCTTGCATCATAAATAAGCCGTGCAGCTTCTAAAGCCTTTTTATGCCCGCTCCTGCCCGGGTTTCCCCCGAACTTCCTCATTACATCTTCAACCGTCTTGTATACCTCTTCAGGCTTAGGCCATGAAGTAGCCGCATTATCGAAATACGCCATCTGCAGCACCCCTTTATATTAAAATCAATAATTACTTTACCACAAAAAAGTATCTGCGAAAAGCACTTTCGCAGATACCATTCAAAAATTTATTTAAAAGAAAAGGTCTCTTTCTCCTCTTTCTATTTTCTTTAGCCTTTCTGCTGTTTTTTCCCTTACAGTTCGGTTGGGAATGTCATCAAGACTTTTTTCTATTACCTTTTCCCCTATCTCTCTAAGTATTGGGTCAGCATAGTCCATTATAAACTCTTTAAATGTCAGTATAGCGTTGGGCTGGCAGAAGTTCTGAATATTTCCAGATTTCGCAAGTTCCATAAACCTGTCTCCAGTTCGCCCTCTCCGGTAGCATGCCGTGCAGTAGCTGGGAAGATATCCCCTTTCGCATAGCGAAAGCAGAACTTCATTTGGAGTGCGGTGGTCTTCAACCTGAAATTGTGTATTTGATTTTTTTCCCTTATTTGCTATTTCTTCATAGTATCCACCGACACCCGTGCATGAACCTGCACTTATCTGCGATATACCGAGCGATATGACTTCCTCCCTGAAGTCCGGACGTTCTCTTGTTGAAAGAATCATGCCGGTATACGGCACGGCAAGGCGCATTATTGCTACTATTTTCTTAAATTCACTGTCAGATACAAGGTATGGAAATTCCTTTACGTTAACTCCCAAAGCCGGTTTGATCCTAGGGAAAGATATGGTATGGGGTCCCACACCGTAAGCTTCGTCTAGATGTTTTGCATGTTGAAGAAGGGCGAGAACCTCGTATTTGTAGTCGTAAAGGCCAAATAGGACTCCCAGTCCGACATCGTCGATACCGCCAGCCATCGCTCTATCCATTGCCGTCGTGTGATAATCGTAATCACTCTTCGGACCTGAAGGATGCATAAATTTGTACGTTGGCCTGTGGTAGGTTTCCTGGAAAAGGACATAGGTACCTATTCCAGCATCTTTTAATTTCCTGTAGTTTTCTACCGTCGTCGCGGCGATATTTATATTTACCCTGCGGATGCTCCCGTTTTTCAACCGCGTGTCGTATACTGTCTTTATCACTTCGAGCGTATATTCGATGGGACAGTTTACAGGATCTTCACCAGCTTCAAGGGCCAATCTTTTGTGACCCATTTCCTCCAAAATCTCCACTTCTCGCCTTACCTCTTCCATCGTAAGCCTTTTTCGAGCAATCTTGTTGTCCCTTCTATAGCCGCAATAGCGGCAATTGTTTATGCAGTAATCGCTGTAGTAAAGGGGGGCAAAAATTACTATCCTTTTTCCATAAATTTTTTCCTTCAATTCTTTTGCAGTAGAATACATTTCCTCTAGGAGTTCCTCATCTTCACAATATAGCAACTTTGCGACATCTTCCACGTCGAGGCCTTTTGCTTCTCTGGCTTTATGAAAGATTTCCCTTACATCCTCTCTGGAAGCCTTTTTCCCGGATTCCAAAGCTTTATGAATGGCTTCATCGTCAATAAAATCTGCCTTAAGCTCTTCCAAATTGTTGTTTTTGTTGATATACATTTTATCATCTCCCTTTTAGTGAAAATAATCACGAGTTTGTCTTTTAAAAATTCCACCTTCACTGTCAAATCCCGGTGGAAAAAAGAAAATAAAAAGCTTTTCCCGGAGGAAAAGCAGCAAAACCCACTATTCTTTGGCCTTCCCCCCTTCGCTCAGGACTCCCCTTGCGTCAGGGTCCCTGATAGTATATTTTTTTCTATTATATTATTTTTAATCTGAAAAATCAATATGCATTATCATTTCAGCGCGTCCAATCTACCGGCAACCTTTCCCAGATTTTCTGCTACCTGTCTTATTTGCTCTACTTTCTCGACAATTTGCTGGGTTGCAGACGCCTGGCGATCCGTTACCTGGCTGGTTTCCAGTATCCCATTTATTATCTCACCTACTGATTTTTCTATGTTGCTTAAGGTCTCACCTATCTGCTCGGCTGCTTTTGCGCTATCGGTGGACATCTTCCTGACTTCTCCAGCTACCACGGAAAATCCCCTCCCATAGTCGCCGGCTCTCGCAGCCTCTATAGCCGCATTAAGGCCGAGGAGATTAGTTTGGGCTGCAACTTTTTTGATGAAATACAGTATATCACCTATTTTACTTAAATGATTTTTAGCGTTTCCTGCAGCATCACTGAGCACCTGGCCTCTTGACGCCAGTTCTTCGGCTACCTTTGCGAGTTCTTTAGTCGCTCCCGCTATTCTGGAAATCGCATTTTCTAGCTCTTCCGCCGTGGTAGCAAGTTCCTGAGCATGGACCTGAAGTTTCTCCATCATCTCCTCTTTTGCGTTGATTATGCCCATCATCAACCGTGCAGCTTGAGCATCCAAAACCGATGTATTGTTTTGCTTGCTAGCCTCTATTGATTCACGAACTTTTTGATTCCCCGTCACCTCAACCACGAGATCAAGATGCGGCACCCGCATAAGTTCCATGCAGTCATGAAATGTCGGTATTCCTAATTGTCTTGCGAGCAGCATCCCTGGTGCATTATAATCTAGATCCGCGATGCCTGCTATTTTTATATCCGGCAGGCCCGCTGCCGCTTTCAAAATAGCCGTACCTCCCTTGCCCGCTCCAACGATTCCAATGCTCAGCATTAAAATCCCTCCAACTGAAATAAGATGTTTCACGTGAAACAATTGCGTTATTAAAAATCTAAAATTTCACAATTACTTCCAATATCCTCTCCAGTTCGTCTTCTGAGTAATATTCGATTTCAATCCTTCCTCTTCTTTCGCTGCCCTTAATCCTTACTTTAGTGCCCAGTGCCCTTTGGAGTTGCTCTGCTACATGGATCAGTGCCGGATTAATTTCATTTTTATTATTCTTTCTCATAGTTTTTCCGGATTTAATAGATATTCTTTTTATTACTTCTTCCGTTTCTCTTACTGACATATTTTCCTCAATAATTTTTTTTGCGATTTTTATCCTTTCTTTAGGGTCCTCAATCGCCAAAATCGCCCGAGCATGTCCTGCTGTTATTTTCTTCTGGTTTATCATTTCTTGGATTTCGCTCTCAAGATTTAATAGCCTCACCGTATTTGCAATTTGAGAGCGGCTTTTCCCTATCTTAGACGCCAGTTCCTCCTGAGTCATTCCGTATTCTTCCATTAATCTTTTATACGCCATTGCTTCTTCCATCGGTGTCAAGTCTTCTCTTTGTAGATTTTCTATTAAAGCAATTTGCATTACTTCTGCATCCGTCAAGTTCTTTACTACCGCCGGAATCTTTTTTATCCCGGCCAATTTTGCTGCCCTCCATCGCCTTTCACCAGCCACCAGTTCGTATCCTTCTTTAGCTTTTCTTAAAATCACAGGCTGTAGGACTCCGTGCTCTTTTATTGAGGAAGCCAGTTCCCTTATCTTTTCTTCATCAAAATCCTTTCTAGGCTGCATTTTGTTCGGCTTTATTTCTTCTATATCAACCTCCTGTATGCTTCCTTCATCTTTTTCATCAATCATCGGAATAAGAGCTCCCAACCCCTTCCCTAATCCTTTCTTACTCAATTCCCAACACCTCCTTTGCAAGTTCCATATAAACTTCCGCTCCTTTCGACTTAGAATCATAAATTATTATAGGTTTTCCATGGCTAGGAGCCTCACTTAACCTTACATTCCTAGGAATTATTGTCCTGTAAACTTTATCCTTAAAATATTTTTTTACCTCCTCTACTACTTGTATGGATAGGTTAGTTCTGGGATCAAACATTGTAAGTAATACTCCTTCTACTTCTAAGTTTTTATTCAAGTGCTTTTTTACCAAACTTATAGTATTCATCAACTGCCCCAAGCCTTCTAAAGCGTAATACTCACACTGTATTGGAACTAAAACTGTATCTGCAGCCGTTAAAGCGTTCAATGTTAGCAGTCCAAGCGACGGAGGACAGTCTATAAAAATATAGTCGAATTCATCTTTTATTTCTTTTATAGCATTTTTTAACCTATATTCTCTTGATATCATCATAACTAGTTCAATTTCTGCCCCTGCAAGTTGAATATTTGAAGGCAGTATGAAAAGGTTTTCGTATCTTGTCTTTTCTATGTTCTTTTTTATGCTCTCTTCGTCAACAAGTACCTTGTAGATTGAATTTTCCGTTTTGTACTTATCTAACCCTAAACCGCTTGTTGCATTCCCCTGCGGATCAATATCAATCAGCAAAACCTTTTTCTCGAAAGATGCAATACAAGCAGCTAGATTTACAGCCGTCGTAGTTTTACCAACTCCACCTTTTTGATTTGCAATAGCTATTGCCTTTGCCATCAAATCACTCCCGCGAATTTTTATCGAATACTTCTCTAATTAATTACAAAATTTATTTTCCCATTTTTAATCATTTCTTTTTTTTCGCTTTTTTTCCTTCTTTCTGGCACAAAAAAATGGTTCATCACCTTTTAGGGATCTGAACCACCACTTCAATATATTCTCCTCTATCATATTCCTTATATTCAGCTTTATATCCTGTCTCTTTGATATTGCTCACAAGCTTTTTAACGGAATTGATAAATATTCTTATATCTTTTATTGCAACTTTCAACATCCTTTTATTTCCTATCTTATCCTTTTTTTCATGTAATTTCTGTAATGTTCTTTCCACTAATTCCTCAGTCTGCCTGACATTTAATTTTTTTTCAACTATTTTCTTCAGTATTTCCCTTTGAAGACTTTCTTCAGGTAGTTTCAGCAAAGCTCTTGCGTGCCTTTCTGTTAAATTTTCCTGGGAAATAATTTTTAAAATATCTTCAGGCATTTTTAATATTCTAATCTTATTTGCTATGGTCGATTGGCTTTTTCCCAATCGCTCAGCAAGCTGCTCTTGTGTTAGTCCGTGCTCGTCAATCAGTTGCCTATAACCTTCCGCCTCTTCTATAAAATTTAAATTCTCTCGCTGCAAGTTCTCAATTAATGCCATAATTGCTGAGTCAGTTTCTTTAACATCGCGCACTACTGCTGGGATTTCTTTTAGTCCCGCCTGCAGGCATGCTCGCCATCTTCTCTCCCCAGCAATTAATTCATATTCGTTTTTCCCCATCCTTCTTACCACTATAGGTTGAAGTACTCCGTATATTTTTATCGAATCAATTAGATCTTGCAATGATTTATCGTCAAAATTTTTTCTAGGCTGGTAAGGGTTTGGTTTTATAGCATCTACAGGAATATTTATAATCTCGCTTTTCCTTCCCCCCCACACAAACAACCACCGCCTCTTTTTTTTAGTGTATTATTCTATACAACTTTTTCAAACTCCTTCTTTTTTTGGAAATTATTTCATAAAAAGAGGCTTTTTTTCAGGTATTCCTTCTCTTCTTGGGTATTCTATCGGCGTCTTTCCAACCTTTTCCACAACCACAAGACTCCTTTTAATTCCAATCGGCAGTTCGTAATATATTACATCCTCTAACCTTCCTCCTAATATTTCAAATACACCCCTTGATTGCACAATTTCCTCTTCCGGCTCCTTACCTTTTAATGCCACGAAAAATCCTCCTAATTTTACAAAAGGCAAACACAATTCCAACAGAACATTTAAAGCTGATACAGCCCTCGCAAAGGCATAATCATATTTTTCTCTGAATTGCATATTTTTTCCATAATTTTCAGCTCGCCCACATAAAACGTAAGTTTCTTTTAATCCCAAATTCTTAATTGTATTTTCCAGAAAAATCGTCTTCTTTTTATTTGAATCCAATAAATAGATTTCTAAATCCCTTCTTGATATTTTGATCGGTATTCCGGGAAATCCTGCACCTGTCCCTATGTCTATAATTTTTACACCAAAAGGAATTTCAATCATTTTTAATACCATTAACGAATCTATTATGTGCTTTACCATAAATTCCTCTTCGTCTTTTACAGAAGTTAAATTTACTTTCTTGTTCCAAATTTCAATTTCGTTTCTGTATTGTTCGTATTTCGCAGCATTATTTTCTTCTATTTCGATATTTACCCATCTAGCTATTTCGATCAATTTTTTTTTAAAGTTATTTTTCATGCTTCTTCCTCTTTCTTTCCGCTTCAAGGTATATCAATAAGATTGTAATATCTGCAGGATTTACTCCGGAAATCCTCGATGCCTGTCCAATGGATTCCGGTCTTATCTTTTTCAATTTTTCTTTTGCCTCCATTCTAAGACCGTAAATTTTATCGTAATCTATATCCTCAGGTATTTTTTTGTTTTCCATCTTCTTGAAATTTTCCACCTGTTTTAACTGCCTCTTTATATACCCATCGAATGCAACCATTATCTCCACCTGTTCAATTACCTCATTCGGCAGTTCGGGTCTTTCTTTGTCAATAATTTTTAAAAGCTCATAACTTATTTCTGGCCTTTTTAAAAGATCTTCCAGAGTCGCAGGGGTATTCAATGGCGTTGATCCGATTTCTTCCAAAGCCATATTTACTTCTGAAGTAGGCGTCACTTTTGTCGACCTCAATCTTTCTATCTCTTCTTCAATCATTATCTTTTTCTTTATGAATTTTTGATATCTTTCCTCTGTTATCAATCCAACTCTGTAACCTATATCCGTCAGTCTTATGTCTGCATTATCATTCCTCAATAACAGCCTGTACTCGGCACGGGATGTCAACATCCTGTAAGGTTCTTCAGTACCTTTAGTCACCAAGTCGTCTATCAGCACGCCTATATAAGCATCAGACCTTTTTAATATTAGCGGCTCTTTTTCTTTTATCTTCAATGCCGCATTTATGCCTGCAACTAATCCTTGCGCCGCTGCCTCTTCATACCCGGAAGTACCGTTTATTTGCCCTGCCATGTACAGACCTTCAATTTCCTTAGTTTCCAAAGTCAATTTTAATTGGGTAGGCACAACGTAATCATACTCTATGGCATATCCAGCACGCATCATTTTTACATTTTCTAGACCTTTTATCGTCCTTAATATTTCTAGCTGTACATCTTCTGGAAGGCTCGTTGAAACTCCCTGCAGGTACATCTCACAAGTATTCAGCCCTTCTGGCTCTACAAATACCTGATGGGATTCTTTTTCTGGAAAATTTACTATTTTCACTTCAATACTCGGACAATATCGTGGTCCTACACCTTTGATTTGTCCAGTGTAAAGCGGCGCCCTATGTAAATTTTTCCTAATTATCTCATGCGTCTTTTCATTTGTATATGTGAGCCAGCATGAAACTTGGGGCCTTTCAATCCTCTCAGTTTCATAAGAAAACGGTATTATAACTTCATCTCCCGGCTGTTCTACCATTTTTGAAAAATCTATTGAATCCCTGTGGACTCTAGGAGGTGTTCCCGTCTTAAATCTTCCCAATTCGAATCCGAGTTCCTCCAAACATTTTGAAAGCTCATTAGCCGGGAATAACCCATTAGGTCCTCCGCTGTAGCTTACATCTCCAATTACTATTCTACCCCTAAGATACACACCCGTAGTCAGTATAACGGCTTTTGCGTAAAATATACCCCCCGTCTTCGTTGCTACACCTTTAACCTTTGTCCCTTCTACCAAAATTTTTGTCACTTCAGCCTGTACAATGTCCAGGTTATTTTGCCTTTCTAACGTATACTTCATTGAAAACTGGTATGCTTTTTTATCAGCTTGCGCTCTTAATGCTCGCACTGCAGGCCCCTTTTTAGTATTCAGCATCCTCACCTGAATCAGCGTTTTATCTATGTTTTTCGCCATCTCTCCTCCTAAAGCATCTATTTCTCTCACAAGATGACCTTTAGCAGGCCCTCCAATAGAGGGGTTACATGGCATCATCGCAATGCTGTCGAGGTTCAATGAAAAAACAACCGTTTTTAGGCCTAATCGTGCTGATGCCAGCGCTGCTTCACAACCGGCGTGCCCCGCACCAACAACGGCAACATCGTAATAGCCAGCAGTGTATTCCATTTTCATCACCCTCATTTTCCAATGCAAAAATTTTCAAATATTGCTTTTATAACATCTTCGTTTACGTTGTCTCCCGTAATTTCTCCTAAAAATTCCAGAGCTTCCCTTACTTCCATTGCAACAACTTCCATTGGAATAGATTCTTCTAAAGCCTTTTCTCCTCTTTCTAAAGCCTCGACTGCTTTTCTTATTGCCTGGCTGTGTCTTGCTCGCGTTATTAAAATCCCTTCCTCCAAAGAACCTATATTTTTCGTCACTGCTTGGTATATGGCCTCTTTTAACTCTTCAATACCCTCTTCTTTAAGCGCGGAAATCTTTATTATATTCTTTCCTGGAAAAATTTTTTCTAATTTCTCTAAGTCTATCTTTTCAGGTAGGTCAATCTTGTTTATAACTAATATCACATATTTTTCTTTTACAAGTTCGGCAATATCTATATCTTCTTTTTTTAATTCATCGGACGCATCAAACATCAAGATAACGAGTTCGGCTTTTTCAAGGGATTCCAACGCCTTTCGTACTCCTATTTTTTCAACCTCATCTGTTGCCTCCCTTATACCCGCAGTATCTATAATTTTTATCGGTATTCCTTTTATGTTTATATATTCTTCTATTACGTCTCTCGTCGTGCCTGGAATGTCTGTAACTATCGCTCTTTTTTCCTTCAATAGAGAATTTAAAAGCGAAGATTTGCCCACATTAGGCCTTCCTAAAATGACAGTTGACAATCCTTCTCTCACAATCTTTCCTGCTTTCGATTTATTTAAAATTTTTTCCATTTCCTCCTTTAATTTTTTTATTTCACCTGCAATTGTTTCTGAGTCAAAACAAGGTATATCATCTTCCGGAAAATCTATACTAGCCTCAATATGCGCAAGTATTCTTATTAAATTATGTCTCATTTCACGTATCTTTTCTGATAATCCTCCTCGCAGCTGTTCCTGTGCAATTTTCAACGACCTTTCAGTTTTAGCGCGAATAACATCAATTACCGCCTCAGCCTGGGAAAGGTCTATTCTCCCGTTTAAAAAAGCCCTCTTTGTAAATTCTCCTGGTCTTGCCATTCTAGCTCCGCAAGATAAAACTATTTCTAGAATCCTATTTTGTACAGTAAACCCCCCATGGCTGTTTATTTCTACCATATCTTCCCTTGTATAAGTATAAGGTGCCTTGTATTTGACAATAAGTACTTCGTCAATGGTCTCTTTAGTTTCTGGGTCAATAATATCTCCCAAGTACATTTTCCTTGGCTCCATATCACAGGGTTTTATTTTCCTTGGAACGAATATCCTGTCCGCTATATTAAAAGAATCATCTCCACTTATTCTTATTATCCCAATTCCGCCTTCACCTAATGGTGTAGATATGGCAGCAATAGTATCCCTTTCATAATCCATGAAATTTTCTCCCCCTACTACAATTTATCCTCCTGTCACTTGACAGGAGGATTCTTTAGCGAAATTATAACCCGCCGGTAAGGTTCTTCTCCTTCACTGTGTGTCTTCACACGACTGTCATTTTGGAGCGTGCTGTGAATAATCTTTCTCTCAGAAGGGGGCATAGGTTCCAGTGCTATACTCTTTTTTGTTTCCTTAACCTTTTTTGCCACTTTCAACGCCAATTCCTTTAATATTTTCTCTCTTTTACTTCTGTATCCTTCTACATCCAGCACAATCTTTTTGTATTCACTGCTTTCTTTATTTGCCACAAGTGTTGTTAAAAACTGCAGCGCATTAAGAGTAGCACCTCGCTTGCCTATAATAATACCCATATTCTTCCCTTTCAATTCTATTTTGCACATACCATCTTCCTCGTATACTAAATTAATTTCAGGTGTTATCTTTAGAATATCAAAAAGTCCTTTTAAAAATTCTTGTGCCCTTTCTTCCGGTTTTTTCCTTAAAGTTACCCTTACTCTAGCCATTCTCGAAAGCAAACCGAATAGTCCCCTACTTCCTTCGTCTAAAACTTCTACTTTCACATCTTCCTTTTTTGCTTTTAGTTCTTTTAATGCCAAATCTAGCGCTTCCTCTACCGTTCTTCCCACTTTTTCCACGGTTTTCATATCATCTTGCCTCCTCCTTCGCAGAGGCTGGGGAGCGCATTATTAACACCTGCTGTAAAATCTGTAATAAATTGCTCACAACCCAGTATAATGCAAGGCCCGAAGGGAATTTGGTTGCCATCCATCCTATAAAAATTGACATGACTATATTCATCGTTCCTTGCTGGCTATCGGGAGTCTGCACCATTCCTACTTTTGAAGATACGTAAGTTGTAAACCCTGCAAGGATCGGCAAAATAAATGTAGAGTCAGGCATTCCAAGGTTCTTAATCCACAGAAAGCCTGCATTCCCGAAATTATACGTTTGCAATAATCTAAATAATGCAATAATAAACGGAAATTGTATGAGCAAAGGCAAACATCCACCCATCGGATTTACTTTATGTTCTTGATAAAGCTTCATCAATTCTTTGTTTAGTTTTTCTTTATCGTTTTTATACTTTTCTTGAATTTTTTTCTGCAATGGAGCTATTTCTTGCATTTTTTTAATTGAATTAAATTGCTGAAAGCTAAATGGCAACAAAATCAGCTTTATCAAAGCCGTAAGCACTATTATTGCAATTCCGTAGTTCTTTGTATAAACGAATATAAAATCCAGCATCTGTTTCATTATATTTTGCAAAAATTCCATCAATGCGCTCCCCCTTTTAAATTAAATATTTTTTAAACCGGATCGTAACCGCCGGGATGGAAGGGGTGGCATTTAATTATTCGCTTTAAAGCCTTCATTCCTCCCGCCAGCAATCCGTATTTTTCGATAGAAAGCTTCGCATATTCAGAACAAGAAGGATAAAATCTACAGCTTCTTGGCTTCAAAGGTGATATTGTTTTTTGATAAATTACTATTAAATATATGACTATTTTTTTAATCATTTTCGTTCCCAGCCCAGAGGTTTAATTTTTTTAATAAAACTATCATCTGCCCTTTTATTTCTTTGTAGTCCGCTTTTTTTACATCTTCCTTCACCGAAATCACAACATCGAAACCCTTTTTTATACTATCGTAACTTGTCCTGAAGGCTTCTTTTATCCTTCTTTTTACCTTGTTTCTTGCTACACTTCTACCTATCTTTTTACTTACTGACACACCTAATCTCGTATATCCTAGATCGTTTTCTTTTGCGTACATGGTAAAAAGAGGGCATCCAGCACGCCTTCCCTTTTTGTATACTGATATAAATTCGAAATTTTTTGTTAATCTTAAGCGTTTTTCCAAATTCCCGTTTCCTCCGAAAATCTGTAATAAGGCCGCTTTTTCTTTTATGCGGCCCCTAAGCTGTTAACCTCTTCCTTCCTTTTAATCTTCTTCTTTTTATAACGTTCCTTCCACTCTTTGTGCTCATTCTCTTTCTAAAACCGTGAACTTTTTTCCTGTGTCTTCTGTTTGGCTGGTACGTCTGTTTCATCTCTTCACCCCCTCAGGCTGAAAACTAAGTAGATTATAGCCGATAATATTAATAATTGTCAAGAAAATATGTTTCTTATTGAATGTAATGTCGTATTTTGTTATCATTTTATTAGCTTCTAGTTCTTTTTTCTTTTAAGGAGGTTTTTATATGACCCACAATCTTTCCGACCTTTGGCAGCAGGTACTTAAGGTACTCAGCAGCGAACTTAATAACGATGTTTCATTCAATACTTTCTTGAAACCCACAAAGCTCGTTGGAATTGAAGACGACATCGCCATAGTAGAGGTTCCCAACGATTTTCTTAAGGAAATCCTCGAGAAAAGGTACTCAAACCTCCTTAAGGACATATTAAGTTCAATCTTAAACCATAATGTCAGTATTTTCTTTAAAATTGATAGTTCTTCAATCTCCGAGCAGGCCTCTACTGTTGATACCATAGAAAAAGATACTAAGAGTTACAACGAAGAAATCCATTGTAACCTGAATTCCAAGTACACATTCGACACTTTCGTCGTCGGAAACAGCAACCGTTTTGCTCACGCCGCCTCTTTAGCTGTAGCCCAGGCTCCAGCTAAAGCATATAATCCCCTTTTTATATACGGAGGAGTAGGTCTCGGTAAAACTCACCTCATGCACGCCATAGGTCATTATATTTTAGAGCACAATCCCTCTAGCAAGGTTATGTACGTATCATCAGAAAAATTTACCAACGAACTTATTAACTCCATTCGCGACGATAAAAATGTAGAATTCAGAAATAAATACAGGAATATCGACGTGCTCTTGATAGACGATATTCAATTCATAGCCGGCAAAGAAAGGACTCAAGAGGAATTTTTCCATACCTTTAACGCTCTATACGAGGCAAATAAACAAATAATAATATCCAGCGACCGGCCACCTAAAGAGATTCCAACTTTAGAAGAACGACTCCGCTCTCGATTCGAATGGGGGCTTATAACTGATATTCAGCCTCCAGACTTTGAGACTAGGATCGCAATTCTCAGGAAAAAAGCTATGATGGAAAATCTTACAGTCCCAGATGAAGTCATAAATTTTATTGCCACTAAAATTGAGACCAATATCAGAGAATTAGAAGGCGCATTGATTCGCATAGTTGCCTTTTCTTCTCTTACCAACAAACCCATAGACCTTGCACTGGCTGAACACGTTTTGAAAGATATTCTGCCCAACAGCAAGCCTAAAACGGTTTCTGTATTGGATATACTACAAGTTGTTGGTAACTACTTTTCTGTTAAAATAGATGACTTCAAATCAAAAAAGAGGACGAAAGAGATTGCCTATGCAAGACAAGTGGCAATGTTCTTGTGCCGGGAATTGACTGATTTTTCGCTACCGAAAATAGGAGAAGAATTTGGCGGAAGAGATCATACAACAGTAATACACGCCTGCGAAAAAATATCAAAAGATATCCAGAAAGACCCTCAGTTTGCATCGTTAATCGAAAACTTAAAAAAGAAAATCTTAAGTGGATGATGTGGAAAAATTTATTGATAATTATATTAATAACATGTGGAAACGTGTGGATAAATTATAAGCACAATTTTATTATGTGCACTGAGTGGATAAAATAACCACCGTTTCCAACAGGTTATCCACATAAAAAAATCTACAAGTAGAATTATTCACATTATTTATCCACATATCCACAATGCTTACTACTACTACTCCTAATTCTGTACACCAAGTTCCAGTTTATTTCTCTTAAACGGAGGTTTTTTGAGATGGAATTTTTAATAGATAAGGACGATCTTCTTTCGGGTATTTTAGTTGCCGAGAGATTTACTGCCGGAAAAACCACAATTCCTATCTTATCCGGCATCAAATTCTCAGCTTATGGAAGCACACTTGAACTTTCCGCTACCGACCTTGAGATGGGTATAGAATACAGAGTGCCTGCGCAAATTATGGAAGAAGGAGATATCGTAATATCTACTAAGGCCCTTTCTGAAATCCTCAGGAAGTTGCCAAAAGGCCAGGTTTTATTTAAGCAGGACGGAGGGCAAGTCCGCGTCGAGTCGGGAGATTTTTACCTCACCATTCCAACCTTGGAAAGCGACGATTTTCCAGAAGCAGTTCCTAATCAGACCAGCCCCTTGATCAAACTTCCAAAAGAAGTTCTTAAAAATATGATAAGACAGACGATATATGCAAGGGCTGAAGATTCAATAGCAAGGCCGGTATTAACTGGCGAACTTTTAGAGTTGAAAAACGGAAAATTTCATGTCGTTGCTCTAGATGGATTTAGGATAGCTTGGCGGTGGGAAGAGATAGAGGGAAGTGAATTCAGTATAGTTGTACCAGGTAGGGCTCTTCTGGAACTTACAAGAGCAATTTCAGCGGGAGAAGATTTTATCGAAATACATACCGGAAGCAACAAGGCAGTATTTTACACAAAAAATATATCCATATCCAGTAGGCTTCTGGAGGGAAAATTTATAGATTATGAACAGGTAGTGGAAATTGAACCAAAAGTTACGGTGGTGGCGAACACCGATTTGCTACTTTCTAGTATCGAGCGGGCTTTTGTTGTTGCAAAGGAAGGCAGTAAAAACAATCTTATAAAATTTAACATAGAAAGTAACTCTATAAAAATAAGCACCGAGTCGGAAATAGGTAGTGTTTACGAAAAAATCGACTGTGATACGTCAGGGGAGGAGCTTCTTGTAGCCTTTAACGCCCGTTTCTTTATAGAGGCCTTGAGGTCTGTTGAAAAACCAGAAATAGAAATGAAGTTTGCTGGAGAAGTTGGACCCTGTGTTATAAGACCGTTGGGTGTTGATAATCACGTAAATTTCATCCTTCCCGTAAGGCTAAGGAGTGATGGTTAGTGAAGGAGGTCCCCATAAGAACTGAAACAATAAACCTCGACCAGTTTTTGAAATGGTCAGGCATCGTTTTGACTGGGGGACAGGCAAAACTTATAATAAAACAGGGACTTGTTAAAGTGAATGGACAGGTTGAGACGAAGAGGTCAAGAAAACTTCATCCGGGAGATGTGGTGGAGTTTCAAGGCCAGACCTTTCTTGTAAAGGGCGGGAGTGAATAATTTGCACCTTGAGAAAATTAGGCTATTTAACTTTCGAAATTTTAAAGAGCTCGAAGCGGACTTTTCAAAAGGCTTGAACATCTTTTTTGGTGATAATGCGCAGGGAAAGACCAACCTTTTGGAAGCTATATATTTTCTTTGTAATTTGAAGCCCGTAAGGACGAACAAGGAACAGCATCTCATTTTCTTTGAAGAAGAAAAGGCTTATTTAAAAGGAGTTTTCTCTACTTTTTTTGGCTCGGTAGACAGGGAAATATGGCTAAACCTAGGAGATAAGAAAAAAGTTCGGGAATGCGGCGTTGAAAAAAAGCGTTTTTCAGAACTTTTTTGGCAAATCCACGCCGTATTTTTTTCTCCTGACGACCTCAGCCTGGTTAAGGGCAAGCCGTCAGAAAGAAGGAGGTTTCTCGACCTTATAATAAGCCGCTTGAGACCCAAATACGGGCGATACCTTGCAGAATATAACCGCGCGCTTTTCCAGAGAAATATCCTTTTAAAACAATTAAAGCACAATAGGACTCTAATCTCGGCTTTGGAGGTCTGGGATGAACAGATTTCTGAATTAGGCACTGCAATATTAAAAACCAGGATGGATTTTTTAGAAAAACTATATCCCTGGGTTAAAAAATATTATCTTTATTTTTCCAGGGATGAGCGACAGCTCGAACTAAATTACGAAAACACTTGTTTTACGGAAAAAATTTTGCCGGATTCTTTCCGCGAAGCTTATGCCTTAGCCTTGAGAAAATCATTGCCACATGACTTAGAAAGTGGTTTTACCCAGGTTGGTCCCCACAGGGATGATTTACAATTTTTGTTAGGCGGCAGAGATTTGAGATATTTCGGCTCCCAGGGAGAACAAAGGACGTTGTGTCTTAGTATAAAATTTGCAGAAATGCGCATGTTTTTTGAGGTTACTGGTATTTCGCCAATACTCCTTTTGGACGATGCGCTTTCGGAACTTGATAAATACCGCAGGAAGTGGATTTTAGAAGAGAATAAAGAATGGCAGGTATTTGTCACTACCTCCGACATTTCTGCTATTCCAGATGATATCTTAAAAAAGGGTTCGGTATTCAGAATTGAGGCAGGCACCTTGGGAAGGTGGTTTTAGTGTGGATAATGTAAAAAAAATACTGTGGAACGTATTGAAAAAGGGCGACATGGGGCGGAAACTGAATGAAGCCCTGATATTCGCGATGTATGAAGATATAGTGGGTGAAAAGATATCGAGAGTTTCAAAACCTGTTTTTTTTCGAGGAGACACCTTATTTATAGGTGTAAAAAATTCTGCCTGGGCACATCAACTCTTGTTTTTGAAGCCAGAAATTATAGAAAAAATAAATTCATTTTTAACAACTCCTTTAGTAAGAGATATAAGATTTCAGATAGTTTTATTTTCTGAAAATAACTTAAAAAGCGATAGCGAAAAGAATTTTACTGATGATGTTAAGATGGATATACCTGACAAAAATAAGCAGATGTTTTATAATATTGCAGCGGGCATACAGGATGAAAAGCTTCGGAATAAATTTATAGAACTTTGTATAAAGGACTTAGAGTTTAAATTGAAAAGAGGTGAAATTCGTGTTCCTGCACATAGGCAAGAATACAGTAGTCAGAACTAAGGATATAATCATGATTTTAGACAGGGAGTGTACTCTTTCTAGGGATACCAAGGATTTTTTGCAAATTGCCAAAGAAGAAGGATTTATAGTGCCAGGGGAAGAAGAGGGAAAATCGTTAGTGGTTACGGACAAAAAAATATATTTCTCGCCCATTTCTTCCACTACTCTTTTTAAGAGGTCCCATTTTCTCAAAAGTCTAAGTGATGAATGCTTCTAAGTTGGAGGTAGTCAGATTGGATAAGAACATTGTGTACGATGAAACAAAAATAGAAGTGCTCGAAGGATTGGAGCACGTAAGATTGAGGCCCGGCATGTACATCGGCTCTACCGACAGCAAGGGCCTTCACCATCTAGTTTACGAGTTAGTGGACAACAGCATAGATGAGGCGCTTGCAGGATTTTGTAAAAACATAACGGTGACGATAAATAAAGACGGTTCGGTGACGGTGGAAGACGATGGGCGCGGCATCCCCGTTAAAATCCACCCTAAAGTAGGAAAACCCGCACTGGAAGTAGCTCTTACGATGCTTCACGCTGGGGGTAAATTCGGGACCGGAGGATATAAAGTCTCAGGCGGTCTTCATGGAGTAGGTGTTTCTGTTGTCAACGCCCTTTCGAAATGGCTTGAGGTAGAAGTAAAAAGGGATGGCTTCAAGTACTATCAGCGTTATGAACGGGGAAAGCCGGTGACCGATGTAAAAGATTTAGGAAAGGCACAAGGAACAGGTACAAAAATTACATTCATGCCCGACGATGAAATTTTTGAGGATACTACTTTTAACTACGACGTTTTAGCCCAAAGATTACGGGAACAGGCATTTTTAAACAAGGGCCTAAAAATAGAACTTGTTGACTTAAGGAGCGGTAAACACCAAGTTTTCCACTACGAAGGCGGCATCGTTTCTTTCGTAAAGTATCTAAACAGAAATAAGGACGTGCTTCACGATGAGCCGATTTATATAGAAGCTTCAAAAAAAGACGTATGGCAAGTAGAGGTTGCATTGCAGTATAACGATTCATACGTGGAAAATGTGCTCAGTTTTGCCAACAATATAAATACCCAGGAAGGCGGAACGCACCTTATAGGTTTTAAATCGGCCTTAACTCGGGCAATCAACGACTACGCGCGCAAGATGAACCTTTTAAAAGAACAGGATGCCAACCTCTCAGGAGAAGACGTAAGGGAAGGTCTGACGGCGGTCATCAGCGTAAAATTGGTCAATCCGCAGTTTGAAGGTCAGACCAAGACCAAGCTTGGAAATAGCGAAATGCGGGGAATAGTGGAATCTGTGGTAGGTGAATCACTGGATAGATTTTTAGAGGAGAATCCCTCGGTGGCGCGAAGCATCGTAGAAAAAGCCATCAGCGCAGCGAGAGCCAGGGAAGCAGCGCGGAAGGCCAGAGAGTTAGTCAGAAGAAAAAATGCTCTCGATAGGAATTCACTCCCCGGAAAACTCGCGGACTGCAGGGAAAAAGACCCGAGGCTCTGCGAACTTTACCTAGTGGAAGGAGATTCGGCCGGAGGTTCTGCAAAGCAGGGAAGGGACCCCAGGTTTCAGGCTATACTTCCCTTGAGGGGCAAGATATTGAATGTTGAAAAAGCAAGACTAGACAAGATACTTAGTAATGAAGAGATAAGAGCAATGATAACCGCCCTTGGCACTGGGATCGGTGAGGACTTTGACATCGAAAAAATTAGGTATCACAAGGTGATTATTATGGCAGATGCTGATGTTGACGGTGCGCACATAAGGACTTTGCTGCTTACTTTCCTTTACCGTTACATGAAACCTTTGATTGAAGCAGGTATGGTTTATATAGCTCAACCCCCCCTGTACCAGATAAAAAAAGGCAAAGAAGTATATTATGCTTACAGCGATGAAGAGTTAAAAGCCATATTAGAAAAATTGGGCAAGGACAGGGAAAAGGCCGATATCAAGAGATTCAAAGGTCTTGGGGAGATGAACCCTGACCAGCTTTGGGAGACCACGATGAATCCCAAGACCAGGACAATTTTAAAGGTTACTTTAGAGGATGCAATAGAAGCAGATGAAATCTTTACGATACTAATGGGGGAAAAAGTAGAACCCAGGAGACAATTTATCTTTGAACACGCGGCAGAAGTAAGAAATCTCGATGTTTAACGGAGGTCTTATAGATGTCTGAATTGGCGAATAAGGTGCTACCTGTTGCTATTGAAGATGAAATGAAAAAATCCTATATCGATTATGCCATGAGCGTCATAGTAGGTAGGGCTCTGCCCGACGTGAGAGACGGTTTAAAACCCATTCATCGAAGGATACTCTACGCTATGGGAGAGCTCAATCTAACTCCCGATAAACCCCACAGAAAATCCGCTACAATCGTAGGAGATGTAATGGGAAAATACCATCCTCACGGCGATGCGGCTATATATGAAGCAATGGTGAGATTGGCCCAGGACTTTTCTATTCGTTATCCGCTAGTCGATGGTCATGGAAACTTCGGCTCCATAGATGGTGATCCTCCTGCGGCTATGAGGTATACTGAAGCCAGGTTATCGAAAATAGCTTTAGAGATGCTGGCAGACCTTGACAAGGATACAGTTGATTTTGTACCTAATTTTGACGACACACTTAAGGAACCGGCAGTGTTGCCGTCCCGCTTTCCAAACCTTTTGGTGAACGGCTCATCTGGTATAGCGGTGGGTATGGCTACAAACATACCTCCTCATAACCTTTCAGAGGTAATAGATGGAGTAATAATGATGATAGAAAACCCTGACGTGACGTCCCTTGAGCTCATGACTGCAATAAAAGGCCCGGACTTCCCAACGGGCGGCATCATTTTGGGAAGGGACGGCATTAAGGAAATGTACTCGACGGGGCGAGGCTCTATAGTAATCAGGGCAAAGGCAGCTATAGAGCCTATGGAAGGCGGGAAACAGAGGATAGTAGTAACCGAAATTCCGTACATGGTAAACAAAGCCCGCCTTATAGAGAAAATAGCGGAGCTCGTCAGGGAAAAACATCTCGAGGGGATAACGGACCTGCGGGACGAGAGCGATAGGAACGGCATAAGGATAGTGATAGAAATAAAAAGAGATGCTAACGCTCGAATCATATTAAATCAACTCTTCAAGCATACCCAAATGCAGGTTACATTCGGTGCGATAATGCTAGCGCTTGTGAATAATAGACCCCAGGTGCTCACATTGAGAGATTTAATATATTATTACCTGGAACACCAGAAGGATGTGGTGATAAGGAGAACAAAATTTGAACTTGCCCGGGCTGAGGAAAGGGTGCATATCCTGGAAGGGCTAAAGATAGCTCTCAATCATCTGGATGAAGTAATAGCACTTATAAGAAAGTCAAAGGACGTGCCTGCTGCGAAAGAAGGGCTGATGAAAAAATTTGGCCTTACCGAAAAACAGGCTCAGGTCATTTTAGATATGAGGCTCCAGAGGCTTACTGCCTTAGAGCGGCAAAAAATTGAAGAAGAGTATAAGGAACTTTTAGGGAAAATAGAGTACTACAAGAAAGTTTTAGGAGACGACAAAATTGTCTTAGGTATAATCAAAGAGGAGCTTATAAGGGTAAAAGAACGCTTCGGCGATGAGAGGAGAACCAAGATTGTTGCGGAATCAAAGGATTTTGATGAGGAAGACTTGATACCCGAAGAAGACATAGTTATTACGATGACACACTTTGGGTATATAAAAAGAATGCCCCTTTCGTCGTATAAAAGCCAGAGACGTGGCGGAAAGGGTGTAAATGGAATAACTACCAGGGAAGAGGATTTCGTAGACAGAATTTTTGTAGCTACTACGCACCATGTTGTTTTGTTTTTCACAAATTACGGCAACGTATACCGATTAAAAGCCCACGAGATACCCGAAGCGGGGCGCACAGCTAAGGGTTCTGCTATCGTAAACCTTTTGCCGTTAAAAAGTCAGGAAAAGGTAAATGCGGTAATTCCTATAAAAGATTTCTCCCAGGACAAATATTTAATCATGGTCACCCGCGAGGGGATGGTAAAAAAGACCCTTCTCTCGGAATACGAAAATACCCGCAAATCCGGTATAATAGCCATTACTTTGAATCCCGGAGACGAACTCATTGGAGTCAAGCTAGTGGGCGAAAAAGACGAATTGGTGCTGGGAACTGCTCTCGGAATGAGTATAAGGTTTTCAGTGAGCGATGTGAGCCCCACGGGTCGAACGGCTCGCGGAGTAAAAGCCATAACCCTGGAAGAAGGCGACGAAGTAGCCTCGATGGATGTGACATCTTTGGGCGATGAAGTTTTGGTGATAACAGAAAAGGGGTACGGCAAGAGAACTCGAATTGAAGAGTACAGGCTGCAGTCACGGGGAGGGAAGGGAATTATCACTCAGAAGATAAGTAATGCTACAGGAAAGCTCGTAGGTCTCCGGGTGGTTTCGGAAAAAGATGAGGTAATTTTATGCACTGCTTCCGGTATGATGATAAGACTAGAAGTTTCGGGCATTTCTAGAATGGGCCGAAATGCCCGCGGAGTAACCCTTATGAAGTTGGAAAAAGACGATATAATATCGGCAGTGGCGGTAATAAGGGAAAACGAGAAGGACTAGGGACCTAGTATCTGGTTTACGGTAATCCTGGTATCACGTCCGCACCGAGGGCATAGATACAGGTGGACGCACTTTTTTTCATCACGCCGCTCTTCAGAAGCCGTGATACTTATGTCTAGGTAAGGTTGATAGGGGTCTAGGTAATCCTGGACCCTTCCCCAGTCTTCCATAAGGCTTCCGCATTCAGGACATCTTTCACTGATTGTGATAAGGCCGTTGCACAAAGGGCAGTTATATTCCATTTCCATAATATAAAAATCACCTCTTAATACTATGGTTTCCCGTTACAGAATAAAAAATTTATGGTATTATATTCTAAAAAGAATTTAGAAAAAGAAGCCATGAGAAAAAAACTTTCAGCGCCTATTTTGGAAAAGTTAATATCTTATTCTGAAAAAGACGGCATTCGATTCCACGTGCCCGGCCACAAAGGCGGAAAAGGCTTACCCGAGTATTTTGAGAACTTAATGAAAGAGAATTTATTTCTCTGGGATGTGACGGAAATTCCGGGAATGGACAACTATCACGAGCCTTTAGGGGTGATAAAAAAGTCCCAGGAGTTACTTTCAAGCCTGTACGGGGCAGAAAAATCTTTTTTCCTCGTGAACGGCGCATCGTCAGGAGTCATGGCAATGATAGGAGCTGCTTTAAAAAAAGGAGATAAGGTCCTGTTGCCCCGCGACAGCCATAAATCCGCATTGATGGGAATTATTCTTTCAGGGGCAAAGCCTGTATACTTGAGACCAGATGTGAATGAAGATCTAGGCGTAGCAGTCGGAGTACCAGATTTAGAGTGGAAAAAAAATTTCGAGCTTAACGCCGATGCCAAGGCAGTTTTTTTGACAAATCCAAATTACCAGGGATTTTGTCCCAACCTACCTAAAATTATAAAAAAAGCAAGACTTTTGGGAATGAAAATTCTAGTGGATGAAGCGCACGGTGCTCACCTTGCCTTCAGCGACCAGTTGCCTTCTACTGCTGGAGAACACGATGTGGACGCATGGGTCCAAAGCCCCCACAAGACTCTGTGCTCCCTGACCCAAAGTGCCTGGCTCCATTTGAAGGGCGAAAAACTTGAAGAGGAACGTATCAGGTCTTATCTGGCGCTGATTACAACTACCAGCCCTTCGTATATCCTGATGGCGTCCCTGGATTTGACAAGAGCCGTGATGGAAAAGATGGGAAAAAGATGGGTGGAAAAAGGGCTCTACCTTGCAGAAAGGGCTAGGAAAATGATAAATAAAGAGACTCCTTTTTACTGCGTGGGCAGGGAGGTAAAAGGGATGGGCGGTGTTAATGATTTAGACCTTTCCCGGCTCATGGTTAATGTTTCTTGCGCTGGCTATACGGGTTTTTTCGTGGAAAAAATTTTAAGGACCAGGTTCAAAATATACGCCGAATACGCCGATTATTGCAATGTATACTTTATTTTAACTGGAGGAAACACTTCTTCGGACGTGGTAAGTTTGATCTCTGCTTTAAAACGGTTCGGTGCTCGAAGAAAAAAAATAAAGCAAATTATTTTCACTCCCGATGTGCCAGAAAGTGCCATGAGCCCACAGGAAGCTTACTTCTCTGCAGAAGAAAAGGTAAGACTTAAGGACGCTGCGGGAAGAATAGCAAGGGATGCAATAATTCCTTATCCGCCTGGTGTTCCCCTTTTATGTCCCGGAGAAGTTATACAAAAACATCATATAGAGATTATCGATGAAATAATAAAAGCGGGTGGAACTTGCATTGGAATAAAAAAAGGATTTTTAGCGGTGGTGAAAGATGGGTAGGAGTGTAAGAAAAGGAAAATTCATAACCATTGAAGGCCCCGATGGGGCAGGAAAGACAACTCAGGCTGGGAAACTGGTGGAATTCCTTAAAAGCAAGGGAAAGAGGGTTATCGCGACGAGAGAACCTGGAGGTACCGCTTTAGGGGAGCAACTCAGGAAGATACTTTTGGACCCGGAGGGTAGTCCTGTTTCCAGTGCAGAAGCCTTGATATACGCTGCTTGTAGGGCTCAGCTTCTTGAGAAGATGGTTATTCCGGCCCTCAAGGAAGGGTTTATAGTTATCTGTGACAGATTTGTTGATTCAAGCCTGGCGTATCAAGGATATGCTAGGGGGATAGGGATCAACCGAATACTTCAGCTCAATAAGTGGGTGATTGGAACTTATTGGCCTGACTTGACTATATTGCTGGACATAGACCCGGCTGAATCCTTAAAGCGGTTGACCGGTGGAAAGGACAGACTCGAAGGAGAGACTTTGGAATTCCACCAGAAGGTAAGGGAAGGTTATATGAAGGTAAAGGAGATGTTCCCTGAGAGGATAAAAGTAATAGATGCATCGCTTTCGGTTAAAGAAGTTTTCGAAAAAATCGTGGAGGAACTAGAAAAAACTGGTATACTTGAGTGAAACGAAGGGGGTGGTGCCCGTGAAACTCATAATGGCTGTGGTACAGGATATCGATTCACCTAAACTTGTTGCAGAACTGACCAGAAACAATATTGGCGTCACTAAACTTTCGAGCACTGGCGGATTCTTGCAGCGAGGTAATGCGACTTTGCTCATGGGTGTGGAAGAAGAAAGGCTTGACGAAGTTATAAAAATAATTGAGAAAATATGTCGTTCAAGAAAACATGTAATAACGCCATTTCCCGCATCTCCTGGAGAGACCATGGCTCCTTACCCTATAGAGGTGACGGTAGGGGGAGCTACGGTTTTTGTATTAAATGTTGAAAGGTTTGAGAAAATATGAATACCTTAAGAGTCCGGGGTCTAACATCAAAAGGTGACCTATCCGAGATGAATTTTTCTCCTTCAAAGCTGCCTTCAGCGGTGGGCGGCTTCAAGGACTTTTTGAAAAGTGCTCAGGAGGTGTATTCAAAGGAGCAGCTTTCTTCCATGTTATCATTGATAGAAGAGCAGGGAAAGAGACTCGTTAAAACCATGAGCTTGGCTGACCTGAAAAAATATAAGGAAATGGTCGGACGCTTCGTCAAATATTGTCTTGAGTTGGGATTAAAGCTAAAAGAAGAAAGACTTTTTTCCGGTCAAGGGAAGCAAAAGGTTCTAACTACTGTAAAAATTGTGGATGGAAAGCTCATAGAACTTACTGAGCTTTTGTTTTCAAAGAATGTCGACGTATTTAAAGTTTTATCTTTAGTAGATGAAATCAGAGGGCTGCTCCTGGACCTTTATGCGTAGAATTTTCCATGCTTATATTCTTCTAGGACCTGAAAAAGAGACGATAAAAAAAGCGAAGGAGCTCGCAAAAACTGTCAATTGCAAAAATGCTCTCCGCTATTGCGATGAATGTAATTGCTGCCGCCGAATGGAGGCGGGATGTCATCCCGATCTTTTTCACGTATTTCCCGATGGGTTCTCCATAAAGGTTGAAAAAATAAGGGAAGTGATAATGAGCTCACATCAGCCGCCTGTAGAGGCGAAAAAGAAAGTCTACGTGTTTCACGAAGCAGATAAAATGACCCCCGAGGCTCAAAATGCCCTCTTGAAGACTTTGGAAGACCCTCCTACGCCGCTAATCTTCCTGCTCCTTTCCCAGAATTTAAAGGCACTGCTTCCCACAGTTGTTTCTAGATGCCAAATTTTAGATTATTCTAGAATGAATGAAGGCAAGACTATTCCTGAGGATGTAAAAGAAATTGCGCTTGAAGTAATCATAAGAGGAATTGATTTTTCGAAAATAAATTTATACGTTCAGAAATTAACCGATGCTGAAGCAGAGGCCGATGAAATTATGGAATTTATAGCTTCGGTGTATAGAGATATTTTAGCGATTAAGACTAAGAGTAGGGCCAGTTTAAAGAATCGGGATTTGTTAGATGAATTAAAAGAAAAGGCAAAATTATCATCCCAGGCATTGGTAAAAGCTATAGAAATCGTATATTCACAAATAGAAGCAGTTAAGACAAAAGGAAATGAAACCCTTGCATGGTATAATTTATTTATGGGGTTGAAGGAGCAGGAGGTGATGTAGCATGGTCACGGTAATAGGCGTTAGATTCAAAAAGGCAGGGAAAATATATTATTTCAACCCAAAAGATTTAGAACTTTCGGTGGGAGACAAAGTTATCGTCGAAACCTCAAGAGGTATAGAGTTTGGAGAAGTGGTTATAGGCCCTAAAGAAGTCAAGGAAGAAGATATAATCTCACCTCTTAAGGATGTGATTCGTAGAGCTAATGATGAAGACGAGAATGTGGTGGAAGAAAACCGAGCAAAAGCTAAAGAAGCAGCCCGAATAGCAGAAAAGAAGATCCAGGAACACGGCCTCGAGATGAAACTGGTAGATGTGGAGTACACCTTCGACAGGTCGAAGCTCATCTTTTATTTTACGGCTGATGGCCGGGTGGATTTCAGGGAACTTGTAAAGGACTTGGCGTCGATTTTCCGCACCCGCATTGAGCTCAGGCAGATAGGGGTAAGGGACGAGGCAAAGATGATAGGAGGTCTTGGCCCGTGCGGCAGGATCGTGTGCTGCCACACTTTTTTAGGAGAATTCGACCCAGTGTCTATAAAAATGGCAAAACAGCAGAACCTTTCGTTGAACCCCGGTAAAATCTCGGGGCTGTGCGGAAGGCTGATGTGTTGTCTTAAGTTCGAATATGAAAATTACTGCGGAGAAACAAAATGCTGCGATGAATGCAAGGAGGCAGAAGAAATACTGAAAGTAGGTTTAAAGGTGATAACTCCTTTTGGTGAAGGAACAGTTGTCTCTATAGATAGGGAAAAAGAAACAGCGACGGTAAAACTTGCAGGAAGCGAAGAAGAGAAAGAATTTTCCATGGAAGAAGTGGAGCTTAAAGGGGATTGAAAGGTTTTAATTTGCGGGTTATTATAGTTTTAGGGATGCTGCTTAGAGGAGGTGGGATTAATGTTCCCCTTTGGATGGTATTATTACGATCCGACATGGATTATAGTATTACCGGCCCTTATCCTCGCCTTCTACGCCCAAGCCAAAGTATCCACTACATTTGAAAGATATCTCCGGGTCCCAGCTCGGATAGGCCTCACAGGAGCGGAAGCGGCGAGGGAATTATTAAGGGCAAATGGAATATACGACGTGACAGTAGAAATGACTCGAGGAAGGCTAAGCGACTACTACGACCCTAGAAACAAGGTGTTGAGGCTTTCACCGGAAGTGTACAGCGGCAGGTCCCTTGCCGCGCTTGGCGTTGCGGCACATGAATGCGGTCATGCAATACAGCACAATGTGGGCTATGTCCCGCTCAATTTGCGGAACACCATAGTGCCTCTGGCAGGAATTGGTTCGCAGATGGCCTTTCCGCTGTTTTTCATAGGACTTCTTTTTAACTTAGATTTCCTTGCGACAATGGGTATACTGTTTTTTAGCGCCGCTGTTTTATTTCAACTAATCACATTGCCAGTGGAATACAATGCTAGCAGCAGGGCGATAGCGGCGTTAGAGAGCGCAGGGTTAATCTCGTACGATGAAGTAAAGCCGGTTAAAAGAGTCTTGGACGCCGCAGCCCTCACTTATGTGGCTGCTACCCTAATGGCCATCCTTCAACTTTTAAGGTTGCTCGTATTGTTTGGAATTTACAACAGGGACGATAGGTAGGGGTTCTGCCCCCCTTATTTTTTTAAAATGTTATTAATATAATTAATTCTAAAGGAGTTTTTAAAGGGGGAATTTTTATGGATTTCGGCTGCGTTATTACCGCGATGGTGACGCCTTTTGATGAAGACTTAAATGTAGACTATAGGGCTTTCGAAAAACTGGTGGACTACTTGATAGAAAATGGAAGTGATGCCCTCGTCGTGACAGGGACCACGGGAGAATCGCCCACTCTTAGCGATGAAGAAAAGGTAAATTTGTACAAAATTGCAAAAGAAGTATCGCAGGGAAGGGCAAAAATTATAGCCGGGACGGGTTCTTACGATACCCGCCACAGCATCGAACTTTCCGTTAAGGCTCAAGAAATAGGCGTCGATGGCCTTCTGCTGGTAAGCCCCTATTACAACAAGCCCACCCAGGAAGGTCTTTACCGGCATTTTAAAATGATAGCAGAGTCGGTCGACATTCCAGTAATGCTCTACGATGTACCGGGACGTACATCTGTTACCATTGAACCAGAAACATTAAAAAGACTTTCAGAAGTTAAAAACATAGTGGCAGTAAAGGACGCGGCAGGAAATTTGGATAAGACGAGCAAAACAGTGGCTCTTGCCCCTAACCTTCGGGTCTACAGCGGAGATGATAGTCTTACCCTGCCAATGTTGGCCATTGGGGCTAAGGGAGTAGTAAGTGTGGCTTCTCACCTTGTGGGAAAGAGAATAAAAGAAATGATACAGGCCTTCGAGAAAGGCGAAGTGGGTAAAGCGCGCGAAATACACTTAGAACTCTTCGAACTCTTTAAGGCCCTGTTTGTAGTAACAAATCCAATACCTGTGAAAGAAGCCCTCAACATGGTTGGGTTTAAAGTTGGAGGCCTTAGGCCGCCTCTTGTGGGTGCCGATGAAAAGACAAGAGAAATTTTAAAGAAAACGTTGAGCAAACTTGGACTTTTATGAAATGTAAGTAAAAACTAAAATAGGCTGCCTTTTTGAAGCAGCCTATTTATTTGTGAACATTTTCCAGGATTTGCATCGTTTCCTGTTCTGAAAACTCATATTTTTTCTTGCAGTATTGGCATATAAGCTCTATTTTCCCATTTTCTTTTAACATATCCTGGGCTTGTTCTTTTCCTAAATTGACTATTACGGTTTCGAGCTTTTTCCGGGAGCAGGAACAGTGGTAACTAACCTGGCTTTTTGCGAGGGATTTCAATTTGAAACCGGGGAGAACTAAATCGAGCAATTCGTCAGGTGATTTTTTTTCATCTATGAGCTCACTTACGGATTTCATTTTTTTTATGTTCTCTTCTATGGAAATGGCAGTGCTTTCGTCAGCGTTAGGAAGAAGCTGGACGATAAAACCACCTGCTGCCCTCACCTTTCCCACTTTATCCACGAGGACTCCAAGGCTTACTGCAGAGGGAATTTGCTCGGATTTGGCAAAGTAGTAAGTGAGGTCTTCGGCAATTTCGCCGGATACTAAAGGTACCTGCCCCACGTAAGGGTCTTTCAGTCCCAGGTCTTTTATGACGGTAAGGGTCCCCTGCCTTCCGACGATGCCTCCCACGTCGAGTTTTCCCTTTTCGTTGAGAGGAAGGTCAACAAGGGGATTTGCGATGTAGCCCTTTACGTTTCCATTAGAATCGGAAAAAGCAAAGAGAACACCTGCAGGGCCTCTGCCATCCACGCGAAGCGTGATATTGTCTTTTTCGCCTTTTAACATCAATCCCATCATTGCTGCCGCTGTGAGCAACCGTCCTAAGGCTGCTGTCGCAGTAGGGGAGCAGCCGTGGATTTTTCTTGCCCTCTCTACCAGATCTGTGGTGCGGGCTGCAAAGGCCAGCACCCCTGCCTCCTCGTCTATGGCTCTTATTACATAGTCTATAAGCTCAACCAAAATTTATTGCCTCCCTTTGCATAAGAGTTGTGGCTATAAGTATTATACCACATTTTGGAGGCTCGACTGCATTTCAAGCTTTTAAAAGATGAAACCTATTTGGAGTTTTCGCTTAAATAATTTATTATCAGGCGGGCGGCCTTCTTTCCGGAAAGCAACATGCCACCGAAAATCGGGCCCATGCGGCAGCCGCCCTCCACGTTGTTGGCCGCCATCCCCGCCACAAAAAGCCCCGGCGCCAACATCCGCGTATTGGCCACCACGTCCTCCTCGCCTTTTTCAGCGTTCATAAAGGATTCCCGGATAAGGCCCGTGCCGGCTCTCCTGCTGTAAAGGTTGGCCAGCACTGCATCATGACCAGTGGCATCTAGTACTGCCTTGGCGGTGAGCACCATGGGGTCCACGTGAAGGCCGGCCATCTCTATGGCGCTATTGTTTACTACCACGCCGGTAATCCTGTCCCCGCTGGAGTGAAGGTCCACCACGGTAAGCATATTGAAAAACCTAATACCAGGATGTGCCGCAGCTTTGGCGATGAGCTTGCTGGCAAAAAGAGGCGCGGAGACTACCAGAGCCCCTTCGTCTTCCACAAAAGGAACATCGGCTTCTTTTAATATCCACTCCACGTCTTTCTGAAGCACCACTTTATTAAAACTCATGGCGCCACCCCATATCCCGCCTCCTGGCGCTAATCTCCTGTCCAAGACCGTAACCTTATAGCCCTGATCTGCCAAAGTCCAGGCGCAGGTAAGGCCAGAAGGCCCCGCGCCGGCTACTATCACATCGGATTTAACTGCATCTTCCAGATCCTTGAAGTAATGCTTCATGATGAGGCTGCTCACCTTTGTGTCAGGGACAGGAATGGAAAAAGATTTCATAAAAACCACCTTCCTTTTTTTAACATTTTCTTAAATCATAAACAACTTTTTTCAACGCCCTGACGTTTTCGGTTATATCTCCTGAAAATATAGAAGATATGCAGGAGATGCCGTCGGCTCCCGCCTCGATGACTTCCCCGGCGTTATCTTTAGTAATTCCACCAATGGCGACTACGGGAATTTTTACGTTACTTTTTATTCTTTTGAGGCCCTCCAGGCCAATGGCCTCAGAAGATGGTTTAGTAGGAGATGGGAAGATAGCGCCAACTCCCAGATAATCGGCTCCGTCATTTTCTGCTTTTATAGCCTCTTCGATGGTTTTGGCCGAGACTCCCAAGATTTTTTCTTTCCCTATGATTTTCCTCACCACATCTGCAGGCAGGTCTTCCTGCCCCACGTGCACGCCGTCGGCATCTACGGCCAGAGCGATGTCAACCCGGTCGTTGATTATGAACGGAATCCTGTAGGCTTTTGTGAGTTCCCGAAGCTGTAGGGCGAGATGATAAAATTCCCTGCTTGTAATATCCTTTTCCCTGAGCTGAAGCACCGTAATACCCGCTTTTATGGCTTCCTCCACGGCATCAACGAGATTTCTTTTGCCAATATAAGACCTTTCGGTTATGGCGTAAAGAGAATAATCAATCTTCATGCAATCATCCCCTTGTAGTTAATGAAAATCTCAAACGTTCAGCCCCGCCTTTTGGTAGAGATTGAAAAAGTGATGGACGGGACCCGCGCCTCCGCCTATGTTTACGGAATGTTTAATGGCCGAAGTGATGTACTCTTTTGCCAGTTTAAACGACGTTAAAAGGTCGTGTCCCAGAGCGAGGTTTGCCGCAATGGCCGAAGAAAAGGTACAGCCGGTGCCATGGGTATTTTTCGTCGGGATTTTTTCCGACCTTAATTCATGGAACTCATTTCCGTCGTAAAGCACGTCAACGGCGTCATCCTCCAGATGGCCGCCTTTTACGATTACTGCCCGGCAGCCGTAGGACATTATGTTTTCTGCGGCTTTCTTCATGTCATCCACGTTCTTTATGGTTATTCCGCTAAGTGCTTGTGCTTCGAGGATATTTGGGGTTACCACAAGGCATCTTATAATAAGCTCTTTTTTAAGGGCATCGATGGCGTCCGGTTTCAAAAGCGCATGGCCGCTTTTTGAAATCATGACCGGGTCTAGCACGACCTTTTCCGGCCTGAATTCATCAAGTCCCTTTGCTATTGCTTTTATTATGGCTTCGGATGATACCATGCCTATCTTTACTGTATCCGGCGGCAGGTCTTCGAAAACGGCCTTCATCTGCAAATACACCATTTCCGGCGAGATGTCCTCGACACCAATTACTGCTTTGGTGTTCTGGGCTGTGACAGAAGTTATGACGCTCATTCCGAATACGCCGTGGGCGCTGAACGTCTTGAGGTCCGCCTGAATTCCGGCTCCACCTCCCGAGTCGGAACCCGCAATGGTGAGAGCAAGCTTCATTTTCCAAATCCCCCCTAAAAATAAATTTACCCGCCTGTGCAGGCGGGCAGATCGATTACTCCCGGAATGGGAAAATCTGAACTGCTTCCCTACGCAGGCATTACCCTGAGCAGGTTCAAGGGGTCGAGACTAGAACCTAGCCTCCTCTCAGCCGAAGGCTCCCCCAGCAGTATTATTGGATTTGACATTTGATATTATTATACTACATAATTTTTAAGAAATAATTATGTATCCTGAAATTTTTGAGCGCTCATTATGGCGTTTACGACAGCCCGGGAAACCGCTTCAACTGCGGCAACCCCTATGACGTTAACGTCAGATTTGATGTCCCCGGTAGACATCGCAAAAATGGTATCGCCGTCGAACATCGTATGGACGGGACTTATAGTCAAAGCCAGGCCGTTGTGGGCTAAAGATGCCACTTTATTGGCCTGCTCTTTGCTGAGACAGGCGTTCGTAGCGACAACGCCGATAGTTGTATTGTTACCTATTGGAGCTTTTGTAGTGTATCCTTGAAGCAAGACCCTTTTAGTGTCGACAAATTCACCGGTTTCGGGATTTCTGGCACCTGCGATTATCTTTCCAGTGCCGGGTTCTACAACGTCACCAAAAGCATTGACTACCACTAATGCACCTACGACGATGCCTCCCGGAAGCTTTATGCTTGAAGTACCAACTCCTGCCTTCATACATCCTCTCATTCCCAATATTTTACCGACTGTAGCGCCAGTTCCAGCTCCGACACTTCCTTGAGCAATAATACCGCTATTTGCGTTAATACAAGCTTCGTAGCCCATTTTTTCATCAGGGCGGATGCGAGAATTTCCATAGGCCAAATCAAAAATCACTGCAGCAGCTACGATAGGGACCTTGGCAACTCCTGTATCAAAGCCTATCCCCTGTTCCTCGAGATATTTCATTACTCCGCAAGCTGCAGAAAGCCCAAAGGCGCTACCTCCGCACAATGCTACGGCGTGGATTCTTTCTACTAAATTCATTGGCCTTAACAAGTCGGTCTCTCTGGTCCCCGGGGCAGAGCCGCGGACGTCCACACCGCCAACCGCACTTTTTCTTGCTAAGATTACCGTGCAACCGGTCTTCGCTGTAAAATCTTGAGCGTGTCCCACTTCGATGCCCGGGACATCGGTAATTTTCCCCTCATACATAAGTTGTTCCCCCTAATTGAATGTACACAGTTTCCACAGATTTATCCACAGACTGCCTTTTTAAAAATTCGACACCGTAAAGAGGCATTCCTTCTTTGAGTTCTGGATGAGTTTAATTTAAAAAAAATTATATCTATATGGTATTGACAGTGAATAAAAATGATATTATAATTCCTAAAAAAGTCAAAGGCAATGAGGGAAAGAGTAGCCGTATCTGCCATCAAGAGAGCCGGTGGGAGGTGCGAACCGGTTGGGGCTACGGTGAAGTACATTCCGGAGCCGCAGGCTGAAAGGCAAATGCAAATTGGGCCGAGTAGGCTGAGCCGTGTCCCTTCGTTAAAGGGGAAGAGTGGGTTTGTCGCAAAATAAAAGCGGCAGACCAAGTAGGGTGGTACCGCGGGAAAACCCGCCCCTTTTAGGGGCGGTTTTTTTTTATCATTTTTCCGAGAGGTGAGAGCATGGCAATAAGGATTGGATACCTGGGACCTGCAGGAACTTTCACTGAAGAGGCTATGTGTTTATATACCAGCGGTAATGAGCATTATGAAAAACTGGAATTTTCTTCAATTCCGGAAATGATTTACTCTATCGGAACGAAAATAGACGAGGCGGTAGTGCCCTTTGAAAACTCTATAGAAGGTTCTGTCAACGTAACTTTAGACCTATTAATCCATGAATCGATGGCGATGATCAAAAAAGAGCTTGTGCTTCCAGTAAATCAAAATTTACTTGCAAAAAAGCCTTTTTCCTTGGAAGAAATAGAAATAGTTTATTCCCATCCTCAGGCCCTTTATCAGTGCCGCAGATTTTTGCATGAAAGGCTGCCGAAAGCTTTGTGGAGGGAGACGGAGAGCACTGCCGAGGCTGCCAGGATAGTGGCAAAGTCTGAAAAGCCATGGGCGGCAGTAGGGCATAGACGCCTGGGAGAACTATATGGCTTATTAATCGTTGCTGAAAATATCCAAGATTACAAGAACAATGTCACGAGGTTTATCATTTTATCCCATGAGGACAGTTTACCAACAGGTTTTGATAGGACTTCTGTAGTCTTTGCAACGGAAAACAAGCCGGGTAGCCTTTACAGAGTCTTGGGATTTTTCGCGAGAGAAAACTTAAACCTGACGAAAATAGAATCGAGGCCTTCCCGAAAGGCTCTAGGCGAGTATGTATTTTTACTGGAAGTTGAAGGACACCGCGACGATGAAGTCTTGAAAAAAGTGCTGATGGAAGTCCAAAATAACACGACTTATTTTAAAATCCTAGGGTCGTATCCCCGGTGGCAGGAGGGATATCCCCCCGCAGGGGGGGATAGAAAAGATCCGAACCTCTAAGACTTGAAATTAAAAAAATGAGCGGAGGGATTAGCGTGATAATAGTTATGCGAAAAGACGCCACCGAGGAGAGCATTCAAAAAGTATGCAAGGTTGTGGAGGATGCGGGACTTGGGGTTCACATTTCCAGGGGGACTGATGTGATAATTGTAGGGGTTATAGGGGATCGGCGCAAACTTGCCGATAAACCCATAGAGTTGATGGAAGGGGTGGAAAAGATTGTCCCGATAATGGAACCGTACAAACTCGCAAGCCGCACCTTCCACCCCGAGCCGACTATAGTAAAGATTGGGGATACTGAAATAGGCGGCGAAGAGTTCGTAATAATGGCAGGTCCCTGTGCCGTAGAGAATAAAGAACAGCTTTTTGAGACGGCAGAGATAGTGAAAAAGTGCGGTGCTAAAGTACTAAGAGGTGGGGCATTTAAGCCAAGAACTTCACCTTATTCCTTTCAGGGGCTGGGGGAGGAAGGTTTAAAAATCCTTGCCGAAGCGCGGGAAAGGACAGGGTTAGCTGTAGTGACTGAAGTAGTAAGTCCCGAAGATGTGAGCAAGGTTGCCCAATACGCCGATATTCTCCAGATAGGGGCAAGAAATATGCAAAATTTCGAGCTTTTGAAGGCTGCAGGGAGATCAGGAAAACCAGTGCTTTTAAAAAGGGGAATGGCATCTACAATTGAAGAATGGCTGAATGCCGCCGAATATGTCATGAACGAAGGCAACTTTCAAGTGATTCTCTGCGAAAGGGGAATTCGGACTTTCGAGCAAAAGACAAGAAATACCCTGGATCTTAGTGCAGTAGCTGTAATAAAGCACTTGAGCCACCTCCCTGTCATAGTTGATCCCAGCCATAGTACTGGAAACTGGCGGTGGGTTGCGCCTATGAGCAGAGCAGCTTTGGCCGCTGGAGCCGATGGCCTTATAATAGAAGTCCATCCCGATCCGGAAAGGGCACTGTCGGATGGGCCCCAGTCATTAAAGCCAGAAAAATTCGCTGAGCTGTGCGAGGACCTTAGGAAAATAGCACCTATCGTAGGGAGGAGGCTCTAGTGAATATAGAAAAGGCGGCAGTGGTTGGGCTGGGAGTAATCGGAGGGTCGCTGGCCAAGGCGTTGAATGCAGCCGGGGTCGAGGTTATGGGAATAGATATGGATGACAAGACTCTATTGAAGGCAAGAAAAGATGGCGTAATTTCTCCTGACAGCTTCAATATCAATTGTGACGATGAGAAGCAGTTGGAATTGCTTAAAAAAGCGGACGTGGTATTTCTTGCTTTACCTGTCATGGAAATTGTACCCGTTGCCAAAAAAATCTCGCCCTTTTTCAAAAAGGGTGCCATTGTGACGGACACGGGCAGCACGAAGAGATTTCTTTTAAATTCTCTCAGTTTTGAGCTAACAAAAGGGGTTAAATTCATAGGGGGACACCCAATGGCAGGTTCGGAAAAAAGCGGCTATGAACATAGCAGGAAAGACCTTTTTCAAAACGCTCCTTATATATTGACCCCTGCCCCGGGAAGCAGCGAGGAATCTATAGACGTTTTAAAAAAAATCGTATCGAAGATTGGCGCCATCCCTTATGTGATAACAGCCGAGGAACACGACAGGATAATAGCCGCCTTGAGCCACTTGCCCCAGGTGGTAGCTACTAGCCTGGCGGCGACGGTAGGTGAACTTGAAGAAGGTGGAGAATGGTTGAAGCTAGCCGGGAGAGGATTTAAAGACACGACAAGGATAGCCGCGTCGTCGTTTAAGATGTGGAGGGATGTTTTTATCACCAACGGCGATGAAATTATAAAAGTTATTCGCCTCTTCGAAAAAAAGCTAAGAGAACTTGCCGAGGCCATTGAGTCTAAAGATGAAGGTCGCATAAGGAAGATATTCTGTGAAGCAAAAAAGTGCATAGAGAGGGGTGGAATTTGTGGACGTGGTCATAGAAGGGAAAATGAGGATTAGAGGGGAAGTTACACCGCCACCTGACAAATCCATTTCCCACAGGAGTGTTATGATAGGTGCGATTGCCGAAGGTACCACCGAAATAATGCGCTTTTTATTCGCTGACGACTGCTTGAGGACTGTTGACTGTTTTCGAAAAATGGGAATAGAAATTGAATTTATGGGTCACGATACTGTGATTGTGAAGGGGAAGGGTTTGAGAGGGCTGAGAAAACCAGAAGGAGAACTTTATGCCGGCAATTCGGGCACTACGATGAGACTTCTTTTGGGTATTCTCGCCGGCCAGGATTTTGAAGCGGTATTAAGCGGTGACGAATCACTTTCTCGAAGGCCGATGGGGAGAGTTGTAGAACCTCTCAGGATGATGGGGGCTCGCATCGAAGGAAGAGATGGAGGTAAGTTTGCGCCGCTCACCATAAAGGGTGGGTGCCTAAAAGGGATTTATTACGAACTTCCTGTAGCCAGTGCCCAGGTCAAGTCCGCTTTGCTGTTGGCTGGACTATATGCCGAAGGGGAGACGGTGATTTTGGAAAGGCAAAGGACCCGCGACCATACGGAGATAATGCTGAAGGAATTCGGCGCTGAGATTTCTTTAGAAGATGGCCTTTTGAGGGTAACCTCCGTTGATAAGCTCTATGCCCGAAGGATTGTGGTTCCAGGGGATATTTCTTCAGCAGCGTTTTTTATGGTGGCCGCAGCGATAAGCGAAAATTCAGAGCTTCTTGTAAAGGATGTGGGCCTAAATCCTACCAGAACCGGAATTATAGATGTGCTGCGGGAAATGGGGTGTTCGATTTCAGTTGAAGGTGAGAAGATAAAAAATGGAGAAAAGGTAGGGAATATTCTGGTCAGGGGAGGAGGCCTTCGCGGTACCGTTATAGATGGGAAAATCGTGCCGAGGCTCATAGACGAGATTCCCGCAATAGCCGTGGCCTGTGCCTTTGCCGAAGGGCAGAGCATTATAAAAGATGCGGGAGAATTAAGAGTAAAGGAGAGCGATAGGATAAAGTCAATAGCTTGGAATTTAAAAAGACTTGGGGCTGAAGTAGAAGAGCTTGAAGACGGACTTTTGATAACAGGAGGAAGGCAGCTTAAGCCCTGCGATTTGGAAAGTTTTGGCGACCACAGGATTGCGATGGCTATGGCTGTGGCGGCTTTGTCTGTTCCAGGGCGGTCCAGGATAAGAAATGCCGAATGTGTCAATATTTCCTTTCCGGGCTTTTTTGATACCTTGAAGAATATAAGCGAACCTATTTAAAAGGAGGGCTTCCTATGCAGGGAAAAGGGCTTCCGGAATTGGCTGTGATAGGCTGGCCTCTTAAAAAGACCTTTTCGCCTATAATTCAAAATGCTGCTCTCAAAAGTTCAGGCATCGAATGGAAATATGAGGCGATACCTGTTCCGCCTGATGAAGTTGATAAGTTCTTTTTAAAGGCTTCAAAGGAAATGAGAGGGTTTAATGTAACTATGCCCCATAAGCCTAGGGCTTATGAACTTTGCGATGAAAGGGACAATTTTGCAGATGTTTGTGGAGCCGTAAACACTGTGGTATTTAGGCAGATTAAAGGAAAGATAAAAATTTTCGGCTACAACACCGATGGCCTGGGCCTGATGAGGGCTCTTAGCGAAAGGAAAAAGAAAACTATAAGTTCGGCATTGTTTTTAGGGGCTGGAGGGGCGGCTGCTGGAGGGATTGCGGCCCTTCTGGCCAGTGGTACAGGTCAAATCTATATAGCAAACAGGACCCTGGGAAAAGCTGAAGACCTTGCTGAAAGTTTTCGCAGAAATTTCAAGGCATCAAAAATAGCGGCAATCGAGCTAAAAGGCGAACATATTCTCGAGGTGTTAAAGGAAGTCGAACTCGTGGTAAACTGCATACCAGACGAAGGGGCAGCTTCATTGGAAGATGTCTTAACAGAAGATGGAAAGGGCAAGATTTTTTGCGACTTTTCCTATGGAGAAAAACCGGGCAAGCTCTATTTGAGGGCTGAAAAATTGGGATACAGGATGATAAGCGGTGTGGAAATATTGGTTTGGCAAGGTGCGTATGCCTTTGAGATTTTCACAGGGGTCGAGTGCCCTGTGGAAAGCATGAAAAATGCACTGAAAGAAGAAATAGGAAGTTGGTGGTTGGGATGTTGAGGTTTTTAACTGCAGGGGAGTCCCACGGCTGGGGGATAGCAGCCGTATTGGACGGAATGCCAGCAGGCATAGAAGTGAGCCAAGAGGAGCTTTCAGTCGAACTTTCACGGAGGCGAAGAGGGTACGGCAGGGGTGAAAGGGCAAACATAGAGAATGACCATGTTTTGATAGCCTCAGGGGTGAACGATGGGAAAACCACAGGGGCGCCGATATGCATCGTTATTCCTAACAAAGACTATGAGAATTGGAAAGGCAAATACGTGCCGATATATGCTCCGCGGCCCGGTCATGCGGATTTTGCTGGTATGGTAAAATATGGATTTAACGACTGCCGTCCGGTCGCCGAAAGGGCGAGCGCCAGGGAAACAGCCGCCAGGGTTGCTTGCGGGTATTTTGCCAAAAAACTCCTTGAGAAAGAAAACATAAAAGTGATGAGCTGGGTTGTGAGCATTGGAGGGATTTGGGCCCAACTTCCGCCATTAGAGGAAAGAATGAGCAAAGAAGAAATTCCAAAAAAGCTCTTTTACCTTGCCGAATGCTCCGAGGTACGCTGTCCGGACCTGGAAGCTACCGGGCGGATGAAAAAGCTTATCGACGAGGCGAGAGAAAAAGGTGATACTCTTGGGGGGATTTTTGAAGTGGCTGTTATCGGAGTACCGGTGGGTCTCGGAAGCTACGTCCAGTGGGATAGAAGGCTCGATGGGCGTTTGGCTGCGGCTGTGATGAGCATTCAGGGTGTTAAGGGAGTCGAATTTGGCGTGGGCTTTGAATTTTCGGAGATGATGGGGAGCCAAGCCCATGACCCCTTAAAATTGCCGAAAAGGCCATCGAATAGAGCGGGAGGAATCGAGGGCGGAGTCAGCAACGGTGAGATTATTTTCATGAGAGCTGCAATGAAGCCGATTCCTACGCTTAAGTCGCCTCTGCCGTCAGTAGATGTCAGGACCAAAAAAGAGTGCCAGGCATATATCGAGCGATCGGATGTCTGTGCTGTAGGCTCTGCTGCGGTAGTTGCGGAATCCATGGTAGCTCTGGTCGTTGCCGATGCGCTTTTAGAGATGAGGGGTGGCGACAGGTGGTAGACAAGAATATAGTGCTGTGCGGCCTTTCTGGCAGCGGGAAGACTACAGTGGGGAAAATTTTAGCAGAAAAACTCTCGCGGCTTTTCGTGGATACCGATCGGCTGCTTGAGGATTCAGAAGGAATGGATATTCCACGGATATTCGATATCTATGGGCAAGAAGGTTTCAGGGAAATGGAGACTGACGCTGTAAAGAAAGTTTCGAAGCTTAAAAACGCAGTGATATCTATTGGCGGGGGAGCGGTTATTAGGAAGGGGAACGTAAATTTTTTAAAAGAAAACGGCCTAATAGTTTTCCTGGATGCTTCCCCAGATGTACTTTTGTCACGCTTGGCGAGTGATAATTCAAGGCCGCTTTTGGCTTCGTCGAGTATGAAAGAAAAGAGAAAAAAGCTTTATTCGCTTTACAATGAAAGGTACGACCTCTACCGGCAAGCTGCTGACATTGTGGTTAATGCGGAAAATAGCCCCGAGGTGGTTGCGGGAAAAATACTTGAGGAACTTTACCGCCGTGGAATTAAAAAGAAGGATGCGGATGTAAAGGAAGAAAGCATATTTGTGAAGACATCATCCCGCGATTATTTCGTAAAAATAGGCTACAGGTTCTTTGAAAAGGCTTTGATCGAGTTTTTAAAAGACCAATCGGTTTCCAAAGCTGTGCTGGTGACGAATCCCATTTTGAATCAATTAGCGGGTAAAGACTTATTAAAGCAGGCAAAAGATGAAGGTTTGAATATGGAAGTAGTTTTAATAAGAGACGGAGAGGAAAATAAAAGCCCTGATACTCTGCTTAAAATTATTGATAAGTTTGCTTCTTTAAGCCTGGACAGGGAATCGGTAGTGGTGGCTGTCGGTGGAGGGGTAGTAGGGGATACTGCAGGCTTGGCTGCGGCCATTTACATGAGGGGAATAAGGTGGGTTTACGTGCCGACCACATTGCTCGCTCAAGTTGACGCGAGCATTGGCGGCAAAGTGGCGGTAAACCACGGGCAGCAAAAGAATCTGCTGGGGGCCTTTCACCAGCCGAGCCTTGTATTGACAGACGCGGGTTTTTTAGATGTACTTCCGGAAGAAATATATATCGATGGCCTGGCAGAAGTAGTTAAATCGTCGGTAATAGAAGGAGTTTATTTGTTTGATTTTCTTAAAGAAAATGCATCGAAAATAATCGCAAGAGACCCAAAAGTTGTACTTTGTGCTGTATCTTCGTGCATAAAAATGAAAAGCCGTATTGTGGAGCAAGACGAGCGCGACAGAGGGATGCGTATGCTGCTGAACTTAGGGCACACTTTCGGCCATGCCATAGAAGCAGCCTTGGGGTACCAAATAAGTCACGGAAAGGCGGTTTCGGTAGGGATGGTCCTAGAGGCTGAACTTTCGCAAAGGATGGGTCACGCTGATACATCGACAAAACAAAGGATTGAAAAGCTGCTTGAGTCTTTAGGCCTGCCTGTTTCGCTAAAAGAAATCGGACTTCATATAAAAATTAGCGACCTCCTAAAGTTCATGAGGTTCGACAAAAAAGCGATATATGGAAAGTACAGGTTTGCCCTGCCTTTCAAAATAGGAGACGTCAGAGTTGTAGAATGCTTGCCTGCAGAACTAGAAAGTCTGATAGAGGAGATGGAAGGTGATGCGAGATGAAAATTCTTGTTATCCACGGCCCGAATCTAAACCTTTTAGGAAACAGGGAAACCCATATCTACGGGAATATGACGCTTGAAGAAATAAATCGGCTGATTTTGGAGAGGGCATTGCAGAAGAATGCCACTGTAAAAATTGTACAGTATTCATCAGAAGGAGAGATTATAGACGAAATACACCGGGCTAGGAATTGGGCGGCTGGTATAGTAATAAATGCCGGTGCCTATACCCATTACAGTATTGCCATCAGGGATGCCCTTTGTGCTGTTTCCCTGCCGGCCGTAGAAGTGCATATCTCCAATACATTCAAGCGGGAAAAATTTCGGCATAAGTCGGTGATAAGCCCGGTGGTTGACGGCGTCATAGCAGGTTTGGGTTACCGCGGCTACCTTTACGCTATTGACTATCTGATAGAGCTCAATAAGATAAAAGCCGGCTAAGGGGGGTAAGATAAAAGTGAAAGTGAGGGGCATCCGAGGGGCAATTACGGTTGATTCAAATACGAAGGAAGAAGTCATAAGTGCGACGAAGAAACTCTTAAAGGAGATGATAGACAAAAACCAAGTGACAATAGACGATATATGTTTTATACTTTTTAGTGCGACTGAAGATATAGATGCGGCCTTCCCCGCCCAGGCGGCAAGAGAGCTGGGGATGGTGCATGTACCGCTACTTGATTTTTCCCAGATGAAAGTCAAAGGCGCTTTAAAAAACTGCATTCGAGCACTTATGGCTGTAAACACAGACAAAACTCAAGAGGAAATTAAACACATATACCTTAGAGAAGCAAGGATATTGAGGCCGGATGTGAGCTTCTTTTGACTTATGGTGAAAAAGAGAGGGAATTTCTAATGGAAAAGAACAAACCAGGCGTTTTATATCTTTGCCCGACTCCCATAGGAAATTTGGAGGATATAACGCTCAGGGCATTGAGGATATTAAAAGAAGCAGACTATATAGCGGCGGAGGATACGAGGGTGACGAAGAAGCTTCTCAATTATTACGGAATAAAGACGCCGCTTGTCAGCTACCGGGAACAAAACAAAGAGATTATGGGGAAAAAAATTGTGGAAGATATCCTGGAGGGAAAACGAGTGGCCCTTGTTTCGGATGCGGGAACGCCGGGAATTTCCGACCCGGGAGAGGACCTGGTAAAAAAGGCAGTAAATGCCGGCGTCCCGGTAGTACCGCTTCCGGGGCCCTCTGCTGTGATTTGCGCCATTTCGGCATCGGGCCTAAGCACTTCAAAGTTCGCATTCGAGGGCTTTCTCCCGCAAAAATCTGCAGAAAGGCGAAAGCAGCTTAAAAAGCTTCGGGACGAAAAAAGGACCATAGTGATTTATGAAGCGCCGCACCGACTTTTGAAGTCTCTTTCAGACATAAAAGACATTTTGGGCGAAAGGAAAATTACGGTAGCAAGGGAGATTACGAAGCTCCACGAGGAATTTTTCAGAGGAACCGTGAGCGAGGCCATAGAAAAATTCGGGGGTGCTAAGCCCAAAGGAGAGATTGTGTTGGTTATCGAAGGGGCAAAGTCTGGGACCGGAAGTACAGGGGAAGTGGATTTATGCGAAAAGGAGGACATAGATAAAATAATTCGACAAGAAGTGGAAAATAAAATTAAAAGTGGGATGGACAAAAAAGAAGCCATGAAAGCGGTGGCAAGGGAATTATCCATATCAAAAAGGAAGGTATACCAAGTTTTATTGGAAGAAAAAAATTATAACAGGTACAAGGAGTGTCCTTACGGTAAATAAGATTCCCCTGGAGGGTGCCTCGGGGCGTGAACCACCGTTATGCTACTCAAAATAACCTCGTATTCTATGATTTTATTATTGCTATTTATCTTTTTTCTGAATTCCGCCCTCGGCACCACTGCTGTGAATTCGTGGGGATCTTTTATATCGAGGTTTCTTTTCATCCTTATAATAAGCCCGGGAAGTATTAATTCCACTTCGTTCGATTGAATGGGTCGTTTTTTCTTTATCATCTTTTTAAAAATGGATTTTAAGTTTTCGACAAGGCCCTTTTTTGTCATTTTTGCCACCTGCCTTTTAACCTACTAGAACATATTAAATTTCTTGAGGCTGTGTTACATTTTGATGAAATTTTTCGAGCTTTCAAGGCGGCAAAAGGGCCTCGCCTGTATATATTACAACCCTAGGATATCTGCAATTTCTGTCATAGCCTTTAGTGATAGCTCTGCGAACTCTTCGAAAGGTATTCCCAAAAGTTCTATGGAGCGCATGGCATTCCTGTCCGCACCCGCTGCGAACCGCAATTCGCCCATCCTCTTTACTATTGACTTGACCTTTACGCTGGAGAGCTTTTTGTCGGGATAAACCAGGGCTACTGCGGTTATAAATCCGGTAATGGGGTCTGCGGCATATAGCGCGCGGTCGAATTTGTTTTCTATTTTTGTTCCGGTAGCCTGGTTATGGGCAAGTATGGCGTGATACATTTCCTCCGTGCCGAAGTTTAGACCCCTCAATATTTCGACAGCTTTTGGGCCATGAAGTTCGGGTTGGTTTCTGTAATCCACCAAATCTGCATCTAAATCGTGCAAAAGGCCAGCTATGCTCCATTCTTCAATTCTATCGGGTTCTAGCCTTTCTGCTAAGGCTCTCATAACTGCCTCCACCGCGAAGCTATGCTTTACAAGGTTTTCGGTATGTAAGTATTGATGAAGGATTTCGAGGGCTTTTTGCCTGTCCATTTCATCTCCTCCTTGTGGTATTCAAAGAAGTCCAATATTTTTAAGTAATTATACTATAAATTAACCTGTTTGTCACATTTTAAAAAAAATCATGTTGACTTTGATCCAAAATGGTGTAAAATATATTACAAAATAAAATATGCTCGAGGCTATGAGGGGGAAAAGTAGGAATGTAACCTGCGCCAAGAGAGGGGAACCCAGGGGCTGAGAGGTTTCCTGCGCAAGGGGTTCCGAAACCCGTCCCGGAGCCGAAGGCGATGAGCCTTGCCGGCAATCCCCGCCGTTAACCGAGGGAGGGTATAACCCCGTTTTATATCGGGGCGTACCTAGGATGAGTGGGCCGTGCGGCCAAAAAAGGTGGTACCGCGGAATAAGACCTTTCGCCCTTTATGGCGAAGGGTCTTTTGTTTTTAGATTTAAAATTGTATATTTAGGAGGTGTCCGTTTTGGGAAAAGTAGGATTTTTTGGGGCAGGATCAATGGCTGAAGCTCTGCTTAAAGGATTGCTCGGCGCTGGAGTCTTCAGGGCTGAAGATATTATAGTAATTAACAAACAAAACGACCAAAGGCTTGAGTATATTAGAAAGACTTACGATGTAAAGGTTACGAGGGATTATTCAGAAATTGCAGGGGAATGCTCGATTTTGATGTTGCTCGTAAAGCCGAAAGACGTGGGAGAAGTGATGGAAAGGATTAAGAGCCATTTAAATGAAAGACACCTCATCATATCCGTTGCAGCAGGCATAACCACTTCTTTTATAGAGAGTTTTTATTCTAAGGAATTGAAGGTTATAAGGGCTATGCCCAATATTTCTTGCCAAGTAAAAGAATCCGCCACGGCAATAGCAGCAGGCAGATATGCGGGGGGAAGAGACCTCAAAAAGGCTTCCGAAATCTTTTCCTCCGTGGGCAAGGTCTATTTTGTGGACGAAAAATGGCTCGATGCGGTGACAGCCCTTTCGGGCAGTGGACCCGCCTACGTTTACCTAATGATGGAAGCCTTGACCGAAGCTGGGGTAAGGGCAGGCCTGCCCGAGAAAGTATCGTATGAACTTGCTGTGCAGACTGTATTTGGAGCTGCTAAAATGGTGGTTGAAACGGGAGAAGAGCCTTTGACCTTGAGAAAGAAAGTTACATCTCCGGGTGGTACTACCATGGCGGGAATAGAAACCCTCGAAAAAATGGGTTTTGTAAATGCCATAGTGCAAGCGGTTAAAAGCGCCGCGCGAAGGTCGGTAGAAATGAGAAAGGAAAGTGGAGTCTCCGGAAATTCTTGACAATTATTTAAATTTTTTGTATCATAATGATGTAAAGCATAAAAAAAGAAGAGACTGTAGTCTCTTCTTTAATTTTTTTTCTCCTTTTTCAATTCCGAAAAGCATTCCTCACAGATGTTTTTACCCTTGAAAGTAATGATGTTTTCCGCACTGCCGCAGAATATGCAGCCGGGCTGGTATTTTTTAAGGATTATCCGATCGGTATCCACGTAAATTTCCAAGGCGTCCTTTTCGTTTATATCTAGTGTGCGCCTAAGTTCAATGGGTATGACTACTCGACCTAATTCGTCGACTTTTCTGACGACCCCCGTAGATTTCATGGGAAAATGCCCCCTCTTTTTTACTTTTTTCGACAAGGTTTCTTAAGTAGATAATACCAGAACTGCCAATAAAAGTCAACATGATACAAAAAAGTAGAAGTATTTTTAAAAAAGGAGTGACGAACTTGGAAAAATTGAATGAGACTCTGAAAACAGAATTTTCTATAGCAGCTTCGGCCTTAAAAAAGCGAATTGAAGAACGGCCCGACAGAGAAAGCTTGCGCAATCTGATTGAAAAAAGCGGTCTCGGGAGATTCAGGATAAGTCGAAAGATGACGAATGATGAGCTCAAGTCTTTGTCTGAAAAAGGCGGCATAGTAGGGGTGGACGGTTCCACCAACAATACTGCCGGTTCTTTCCCTTACGTAATAACTGTCCAGCAATCTCTGGCGAAGAGTACTACTGTTGAAGAAGAAATATATTGTTCCAGAGTTTTATGCCCTCTTTTCATGAAGGATGAGGTGGATGAGGCAGGATACCTCGAGCTTGTAAAGTCCAGCCTTGCAAGTTTGGAGGCAATGGCTGCCATCGAAGCTATAGAAAAGTTAAAACCTGCGGTAATCCTGGTAGATGGTTCTCTTGTTCGCCTGAAAATTGAAGCTAAAAATCTATGGGAGGATTTGAAAAAAGAGGCAATCGACAGAGAGATTTTGCTAGTTGGCGTGGTAGAAGGCATTACTACAAAGATTATAAGCAATGTTTTGAGGGAATTCCTGCCGGAGGCAGTGAGAGGAGCCTGTGATTGGGAATTGCTTTTCGGGGCGTTGGATGTAGGAGAGGGGCTGGAGGTTATACCGACCGGAATTAAGGAAGGATTTCGCACAGTGTTTATAAGAACGTCTATTGACCCAAAACCGATAGGTATCGACCTCCTGGAGGAGCAGTACGAATATATAAAACAGGTAGAAAACCTGATTTTTACCCTTACTCCTCGTGACAGTCGGGGAATACCTCTTTGGCTTGACCTGGTTGACAAAAAAGTAAAAATCAGCGATGCTCTTTTAGAGGGACTTTTAAAGATGTATTTGGGCGAAGATTTTTCTGAATTCCTAACTCCAAAAAGGGCAAAGCGGACCCCTTAAAAATTTAAAGACTTGACTGAACTAATCAAGTGAAAGGAGAAAGGGTTTTATGCAAGTGGTAGGCCTTACGACTCCTCAAGAAGTATTTGTTGCTTCTAAGGAGAGGAAATTCAGGATAAACGAGATTCTGGTAATAGACGACCCGCACCAAGGCCCGCTCATAGGCGAAGTGGTGGAAGCCAATTCTTACAACCGCTTCATTCCGCTTTCGATAAACCACGACTTTGTGGACGCCAGGGTGATTGAGTCCCTAGAGCGCCTGGGGTATTCTATTAGCGAAGACGAGATTAATATAGCGAGGGTAAAACTCAGAAACGAAGCGAACTTCCCGATAACCACGGGCGCAAAAGTGCATCTCCCGGAGTTTTCAGAAGTTAAAGACCTTCTTGTGAGGTCGACTCCGCAGGAGGGTCTCGCATTGGGAGAAATAAAAAATACTGAAGAGACGGCAGACACCATGGACGAAAATTTAAAGGGGCTCTTTTACGTATATACCAAGGGGGAAAAGAAAAAGACTAAAAACGTGCCGTTTTTGCTGGACTTGAAGTCTTTTCAGCAGTACCCCCACATAGGCATCTTCGGCGGTTCGGGTTCGGGCAAATCCTACGGGCTCAGGGTCATAATGGAGGAACTGATGCTGAAGGAAGTTCCGGCGATAATCTTAGACCCTCACTATGAGATGGATTTTTCGTCAAAAGAAGAAGATTTAAAAGGTGCTCCAGATTTTAAAAGCGCTTTTAAAAAGTTTCAGATAGGCGAGGATATAGGTGTCGAATTCCTTGCCCTCGGGAAAAGGGACCTTTTGGATCTGCTATCCGCGGTAAAACCCTTGACCGAAGCCATGAGCAGCGCCGTGGAAATCCTTCACCGCCGGGGAGACACTCTTTTGAGCTTTTCTTCGCGGTTGGAACTTTTAGCCGAAGCATTAGAATTGGGAAGGCTAAGGATAGAAAAGATGCTGCAGCAGGATATAGAACTCCAGGAAAGAGAAAAATATAAAAAAATGAAGGAGCTTTTGGAGGAGTACCCCAACATACCACTGGTGTCAGTGCAGGGCATCGCCTGGAGGCTGAGAAGACTTCAGGCTTCAGGACTTTTTAATCACAACATAAAACCGGTAAAAGAAGCCCTTTTGCAGGGGAAACTTGCTGTTATACAGGGGCCTATATGGCTGCTGCAGGTGTTTTCCACCTACCTTCTTGCCAACCTTTACCGGGCGCGTAGGGATTATAAAGATGGGGAGTTAAGGGGAAATGCCAGTGGCGAGTACTTTCCCCCTTTTGTTATAGCCACCGATGAAGCCCATAATTTCGCCCCCAAAGGGTATGACGCTCCGAGCAAGGGAATTATCACAGAAATAGCCCAGGAAGGCAGAAAATACGGCGTATTTTTGGTGCTGGCAACCCAGAGGCCTACGCTTCTCGATGAAACTGTGACCGCACAGCTCAACACCAAGATAATCTTCAGGACTGTCAGGGGGCACGACATAGCTACTATTACGGAAGAGACGGACATAGGGGCGGAAGAGGCAAAAAGGCTTCCGTACCTTCCTTCCGGCGATGCATTTGTCTCCTCGCCGCTTTTCGGCAGGACCGTGGCGATAAGAGTCAGGCTTCCCTACACGAAAAGTCCTCACACCTTAAACCCCTTTGAAGAAATAAAAAATTACAGGCAAAAGGCTCAGGATAGGCTGCTTGACCTGTTAGAGGTTCACCTGCCGATATACGAGACGAATCTATTGAAGGTGATTCAGGCCTTGAACGCAGAGGCGCCGGATTTGAAACTGGAAGTAAGAACCTTGAAGGAAAGCCTTGAAAACCTGGTGAAAAACGGAAAGCTAAAAAAGGAAGATACGCCTTTTGGGGCCATGTATTACGGGCAAACTTGACAATAAATTCCGGCCGTGGTATCATATAATGCAAAATAAAAAGGCTATGACGGGAAGAGTAGGTAGGGAGGAGGTACCAGAGAGCCGGGTGAGGTGGAAGCCGGCACCGAAGGCCCTGCCGAAGATGGTCCCCGAGCTTGCGCTGCTGAATTAAAGTAGGCAGTGACGGGAAGGCCCGTTAAAGCCAAGAGGCCTTTATAGGCGAATTAGGGTGGTACCGCGGGATACGAGCCCGCCCCTTTCCGGGGCGGCTTTTTTATTTGTGGAAGACGAAAAAATTCAGGGAGGTAAAAACAGTTGAAGATAGTTGTGCAAAAGAGTGTAATTTTAATTGGATGATGATAGATGTTATTAAGTGTGTAAAAAGTAAAAGAAATTTACTCGATTAGTCGAAGGACACTTATAAACTGGGAAAAAGAAGGATCAATTACCCCTCTCAGGACTCCGAAGGATAGAATGGCGAGGATTTACGGGCGAAAAGGTGGTAAAGAGCATGCTAACAATCCAAGCTAAACTTGGTTTTGACAGTAAAGAAGATAAACAAGAAGTATTAGACCTTATGAGAAGATGGTCATCCTGCATGAGATTTGCATATAACAGGCTTTTAGAAAGTAAAGGTAGAAATGAACTCAAACGAGAATTGCAAGGGATTTTCAATCTAAATTCGAGGTATGTAGATGATGCGATAATTAAGGCAAAAAGCGTCCTTGAGTCATGCAAAGAAAGATGCGAAAATCCAAGCAGGGTTATTTTCGGTAGCAGGAGTTTGTTTGAAAAGCTCAAGAAGCGGCACATAAACGGAAATGCATATAAGAAGCTGAAAAAAGAGTGGCAAGAAAGAAGGAAGGGCAATCTCTACTCACGGGGAGATAAGAGCAAGAAAGGAAATCTGAATACGAGAATCAAGATAGATGAAAATGGCGCAGTACTTAGAATCAACGTAAGTGAAAGAAAGTATGCTTATGCAAGGATACAAGCGGGATGTAAGAAAGGAAAGAGCCGGGAGGAATTACTTGAGGCAATAAGCACTTGCGGAGAAGCCTATTCCGTCGAGCTAAAGCTCAAAAACGGAAAAGTATATGCTTACTTTACGATTGAAGAAAACTTCCCGGAAGTTACGGTAACAAAAGAAAATGGGGTTATAGGCATAGACGTCAACGCATATCCGGACCATATAGCGTGGTCAGAAACAGATGAGAACGGTAATCTTGTAAGTTACAGCAAAATTCTGATGCCCGAACTTGCAAGCGGCAGTTCAGATAAAAGGGAGTATTACAGATGGCAGCATGCCCACGAAGTAGTAAGGCTAGCAGAAGAAAAGGAAAAGGCTATAGCGATCGAAAGGTTGGACATAAGAGACAAAGGAAAAAGAGGGGACTTTTCGGGGAGGAAATCGAGGAGGATAAGGCACAGCTTTAGCTACAGGTCGCTTTTGGAGAAAATCAAGGTTTTAGCGAAGAGAAAGGGCATACAAGTCATAGAAGTTAATCCTGCCTATACATCCATGATAGGGATGCTGAAGTATGTACCGCAGTATATGATAAGCAAGGACGTGGCAGCAGCGTATGTCATAGCACGGAGGGGGCTTAGAATAAAAGAGAGGATACCAGACAACTACATGAAACTCCTTGAAAACCTTGACGTTGATAGCCTGGAAGACCTGAAAGATTATGTGAGCAAGGCAATCAAGAACAGACGTTTAAAGAAGAAGCAACTCAAAGAGATAGACTATGCGATAAAGGTGTTACAAAGCCTTGGGAGTGAGCCGGGGGAGGCACTAATACCTCTGGATGGAACAAGTATTAGTGCCTATAGCGAAAGCTATAAACTCTGGCGAGTTCTCAAGGTAGCGGTGGTAACGCCACTCTCCCCTGGGAAAGTCTTAAGAGACATCTCTGTCCTGAAGGGGGTATTACATTCGGGGCAAGTGGGGAGACCCGGATAAGGGCGCAAGTTCCTGCTTCTTGGGGCAGGGGCTATGGGAGTGCTTAAATACCGCCTGCTGGGAATGAGCACTCCCTGAAAGGGCGGAATATAAATAGCCCAGCCGTCTAAACTTGTGCAATTTTGCACAGTTTGGATGACCAGGGAGTTCAATGAGAGAAAAGGTATTTTACGTGACGACGCCCATTTACTACGTCAACGCGGAGCCCCATATTGGACATGCGTACACTACCATAATAGCTGATTTTCTTGCGCGGTGGCACCGCCTTGCCGGGTACGATACCTATTTTCTCACCGGCACCGACGAACACGGCGAGAAGATAGCCCAGGCGGCCAGGGCCAGCGGCGAAGAACCGCAGGCTTTTGTGGACAGGATGAGCACCCGGTTTAAAGATGCGTGGGAAAAGCTGAACATAAGATACGACGACTTCATAAGGACGACGGAACCGAGGCACAAAAACGTAGTGCAGCAAGTGCTCCAAAAGGTATACGATGCGGGGGATATCTACTACGGCGAGTACGAAGGTCTTTACTGCGTGGGGTGTGAGCGCTTTTTGACCGAAAAGGAGCTGGTGGACGGCCGGTGTCCGGACCACGGCACCGTGCCTGAAAGGAGAAAGGAAGGCAATTACTTCTTCCGGATGGAAAAATACAGGCTCTGGCTGAAAAGCTACATCGAGGAAAATCCGGATTTCATCCGCCCAGAAGGTTACAGGAACGAAGTGCTCTCCATGCTTTCCGAGCCCGTAGGGGACCTTTCCATATCCCGGCCCAGGCGGCGCGTCCCCTGGGGAATTCCGCTGCCCTGGGATGAGGAGCACGTGACTTACGTTTGGTTCGATGCGCTCTTGAATTACGTTTCCGCCCTGGGTTATCCGGATGGGGAAAAATACCGGCGCTACTGGGAGCATGCCTGGCATCTCATCGGCAAGGACATATTGAAGCCCCACGCTGTATTCTGGCCAACCATGTTGAAATCCGCCGGCATACCCATATACCGCTGCCTGAATGTGGGAGGATTTTTACTCGGCCCCGACGGCAGAAAAATGTCAAAGAGCCTGGGCAACGTTGTGGACCCCTTTGTTCTGGCGGAAAGATACGGCTCGGATGTGGTGAGGTACTACCTCCTCAGGGACCTGCCTTATGGCCTTGATGGCTCCGTGGGAGAGGCGGCGCTTGTTGAAAGATACAATGCCGATCTTGCCAACGACCTGGGCAATTTGCTCTCTCGCACGGTCACCATGATTGAAAAATTCTTCGGAGGATACATACCGTCCCCCGGACCGGCCGAAGGGACAGACCACGAGCTCATTTCAGAGGCCGAAAAGCTGCCGGATGAGGTAGAGTCTTTAATTAGGCGGATGGAGCTTTCCGAGGCTTTGAAAGCAATATGGAAATTCATTGGCAGGGCGAACAAGTACATCGATGAAACGGCTCCCTGGGTTCTGGCCAAAGACCCAGCGAAAAAGGAGCGCCTTGCGACTGTGATTTATAACCTCGCTGAAGTGCTTAGAATCATATCGGTTCACATAGAGCCGGCCATGCCCGGTATTCCGGCTAAAATCAGAGAGCAACTGGGTATCAACGACGAAAACCTCACAAGCTGGGAAAGCGTAAGTCGTTTTGGAGTTCTCCCGGCGGGGCTGAAGGTCGGAGATAAAAAGATAATTTTCCCGAGGATAGAAGAGCCTGTTGAAATAAAGACCGCGGAGGAAAAATCCAAAGGGCAGCAAGTCCACATAACCATAGATGATTTTGCAAAAGTGGACCTGAGGGTGGCCGAAGTTCTTGAAGCTTCCCGAATCGAGGGGGCGGATAAGCTGCTCAAACTGAAGGTGAGGATAGGAGAAGAAACGCGCCAGATAGTGGCGGGAATAGCAAAGCACTACAGCCCCGAACAATTAGTCGGGAAAAAGATAGTGGTCGTGGCCAACTTAAAGCCGGCCAAGCTGCGGGGTGTGGAGTCCCAGGGGATGCTGCTTGCGGCTTCGTCTAAAGAAAAAGTAGTGCTCGTTACTGTGGACGAAGATATCGAGGCGGGGGCTAAGGTCAAATGATGGGCGGTTCGGTGCTGGTCGACGCTCACGCACACCTTGATGATGCGGCCTTCGACGGTGACCGGGAGGAACTTTTAAAGCATATAAAGGAACAGGGGATAATTGTCATTAACGCCGGGTCCGACCTAGAGAGCAGCCGCATGTCTTTGGAACTTGCCCGAAAGTGTGATTTTGTGTACGCCTGCGTGGGGGTCCACCCCCACGAGGCTTCAAAGGCAAGTCCAGACTACATCGATGTATTGCGGGACTTGGCAAAGCACCCGAAAGTAGTGGCTGTCGGTGAAATCGGACTCGACTATCACTACAATTTTTCTCCCAGAGAGGCGCAGAAAAAAGTTTTTAAAGCACAACTTTCTCTTGCAAAGGAGCTGGGCCTGCCGGTGGTGGTCCACAGCCGGGAGGCCCTGGGGGATACGCTGGAAATACTGAAAAAGTCAGGCGTAGCAAAAGGCCTTATGCACTGCTATTCCGGAAGCCTTGCGGAAGCATGGGATTTTTTGGCCTTGGGCTTTTATTTTTCCTTCGGGGGTGTCTTGACTTTTAAAAAGGCTGAAGGTGTGAGGAAAGTGGCGGCAGGCCTTCCGAAAGAAAGGGTGCTAGTAGAGACCGACTGCCCCTATCTTTCGCCGGAGCCGTTCAGGGGTAAGAGAAACGACCCCACCCGCCTTATTTACATAGTTCGCGCTCTTTCATATATTTGGGGGATTTCCGAGGAAGAAGTGGTCAAAATCACGAAGAACAACGCAAAAAAACTTTTCGGCATCGAATGCTAAGAGAAGGTGTATTTTCAATTTTTAGCTTTTGTGTTAAAATAACAGCGTTCGCATAAAATTTAGGATAATGGACGGTGTAACGAAATGATAGCATATCCTTTGGGGGATTCCCTGTACCTCAACATAACAAACCGCTGTCCCAACCATTGCACTTTTTGCATAAGGAACTTTAGCGACGGCATAGACGGATATAACCTCTGGTTGGAAAAGGAGCCCACCACGAGAGAGATTATCGAAGCCATAGGGGACCCTACAAAGTACAAAGAAGTGGTATTTTGCGGCTTCGGAGAGCCGCTGATGCGCCTTCAGGTTGTGCTGGATGTGGCCCGCCACATAAAGAAAAACTATCCGGGCGTGCCTATCAGGATAAACACCAACGGATTGGGGAACTTAATAAACGGAGAGGACATAACGCCTTATTTCAGGGGACTTATAGATACCGTATCCATAAGCCTTAATGCGGAAAATGCCAAAAAATATCAGGAGATTTGCAATTCCGATTACGGAGAAGACGCCTTTTATTCCATGCTGGAATTCGCGAGAAAATGCAAAAACCACGTGTCGAGGGTGGTCCTCACGGTGGTGGACGTGCCGGGAGTCGACGTGGAAAAGTGCCGCAAAATAGCAGAGGAACTCGGAGTGGAATTCAGGGTAAGGCACTTTGAAGGTGGGGACGGGGAATAAGCTTGAACGTGAAAAAAGTGATGAGGGAGTTTGGGATTCGGCCCAGCAAGCGCCTGGGACAGCATTTTCTTATAGACGAAAGGCCGCTTGCGGCCATGATAGAGGCTGCGGAGTTGAAAAATGAAGACGGGGTTCTCGAAATAGGACCGGGCCTCGGGGTTTTAACCCTGAAACTCGGTCGCCTTGTTAGAAAAGTGGTGGCCGTGGAAAAAGACCCTGCTCTCTTTCCCGTCCTAGAGAAATTGACGGGAAAGTATAAAAATATTTGTTTATTAAACGAAGATGTGCTAAAATTGGATTTAGAGAAAGTTTCAAAGGAACATTTCGATGGCAAGTTCAAAGTGGTGGCAAACCTCCCTTACTATATAACCAGTCCCATTCTCATGAAAATAGTGGAGAACCGCCATTTGATAAAAATGGCGGTTATTATGGTACAAAAAGAAGTGGCCCAGCGCCTATCGGCAAGACCCGGCACAAGAGATTACGGCATACTTTCCATTGCGGTGCAGCTTTACGCACACGTGGATTTGATTTGCCAGGTGGGGAGGTCGGCCTTCCTTCCTCCTCCGAAAGTGGAATCGGCCGTGGTGAGGCTGAAGTTGAGGGAACTCCCCTCTGTCAACATCGAAGACGAAAAGATGTTTTTCAGGATCGTGGAGGCCGCATTCGGCGAAAGGAGAAAGACGGTGAAAAATTCTTTAAAGAGCAGGCTTTCCCTTCCTTCCGATGAAATAAGAGAGGCTTTGAAAAAGGCGGGGATAGACGAAAATCGCCGGGCCGAAACGCTAAATATAGAGGAATTTACGGAGTTATCGAGGGAGATTGCAAAAATAATAAAAAATATTGAGTAGCTTGCTATGTTTTTACGGTGGGGCTTTGTACATATCCAACCTTAAACTGTTTTGAGGACGTGATCGACGTGTACTTCATAAGCCCTACTAAAGGAAAAATCACATTAAAAGAAGTGGTAGAGGATATCATCGCCTTTATGGAAGAGGAGCCCAACGCCGCTTACAAATTGATTATCGGCACCGACTCCCAGGCCCGGGATACGGTCTGCTTTGTAACGGCCATAATAATACACCGTGTGGGGAAGGGAGCCAGGTACTATTACCGGAAGAAATTTATGTCGCAGGTGAAAAGCCTGCGGCACAAAGTATATACCGAAACTTCGCTTTCCCTGGAAGTCGTGAATTTGCTGGAAAGAGAGCTTTCAAAGACCAGCTACCGGAATATGGACGTGGAAATCCACGTGGATATAGGCCAAAACGGCGACACCAAGGAGCTAATTCGCGAAGTGGTGGGCTGGGTTATGAGCAGCGGTTATAAAGTCAAGATAAAGCCCCAGGCCTTCGGGGCCACGAAGGTTGCGGATAAATATACTAAGTGAAAGCCTTTATGAAGTTTTCCAGAAGGTCGAAACGCCGTAAGGGGTTGAATCCCTGGTATTGTTTTGAGCCAAGGGTGCGGGTCCTGGGCTTCCCTTCAAAATAATTCATGGCTTCGATTATATCGCCGATAATCGTATCGGCGATTTTTTTTGCATGAAAAAAACCCCGTTCTTTCGAACCGAGCGCCCTGCTTTGGATGGTTACGGGGGCTTCTATGCCCAGGGAGTTTTTTACGGCAAGAGCCGATATCACAGGAGGGACTGCGAAATCCCTTATGTCGGCCAGATTCATGAGATTTCTTGAGACAGCGCATGGTCCGTGGGAGGGGATGGCGACATTGATTTTTTCATAAATACCGAGGCGCGTATTAAAAAGCTTTCGGAAACAGTAAAGCTCCATTGCTATTTTGTTTTCCCGAATTTTGTCAGGAATGCAGAGCGTGAGGGCCAGGTCCGCATTCTTTGAAAGGATTGATTTGGCGAGTTGATTGATCACCGGGGCAAGGTCGCCTGTCATATCGCCGTCGACGAAAATCACACAGTCGGCGTTATTTTTGAGGGCGTAGAAGACGCCGACTGCCCTGGGGATGTCATATCCTAAAGGTTCTTCGAAAATTAATAAATCCACGGTGGGGATGTTTTTTTCTTTAATTTCTTGCAGCGTTCCATCACTGCTGCCGTTTAGGACGACCAAAATCCGGTCTACCGGCGCCTTTGACAAGGTTTCCAAAACTTTTGAAATTCTTCCCTTTTCATCCTTAGCAGGCACCACCGCTATATTCAATATTGCTCACCACCCTTGTCGTTAACACGGCTGTTTCTCTTAACATATTATGTATTAGCAGCTCAAAGATTTCATCGGGGCAGTCGAAAAGAGGTGGAAAGCCGAATGGTGAGGGTAGGGGATGTGGTGGCTAGGATTTCCTACGGGAAAGATGTGTTTTTTAAGGTGATCGAAATAAGAGAGGAGAAAAAAATCGCCGTATTGAAAGGTATAAACGTCAGGATAATTGCCGATGCCCCTTTCGATGACCTCGTTCATCCCTCCCCGGCGGAAGTGCGTGAGTACAGAAAGGAGTATATTAAAAAGGCAAATGAATGCATGGAGAGAATTTTTTACCGCCGGGAACTGGAGATCAGCAGATTAAATCGGGGAAATTCTGAAGAAAACGATTTTTTTTATATACCTGGGAGAGTGCTCCATGTGGACGGTGACCAGGACTATCTGGAATTTTGCCTTTCCACTTACAAACAACTGGAAATAGAAGCCTACGGCGTGAATCTGGCTGAAAAAGACCAGCCCAAAAAAATAAAAGAGCTGGTGATGGAGTACAATCCCGATATCCTGGTGATAACGGGTCACGACGGCCTTTTGAAAAACAGGAGCGATTTTAAAAACGTGGATGCCTACAGGAATTCTAAATATTTCATAGAGACCGTCAGGGAGGTCAGGAGATATCAGCCTTCGCTGGACGATCTGGTGATTTTCGCCGGTGCCTGCCAATCCCACTACGAAGAGCTCATAAAAGCGGGGGCCAATTTTGCAAGTTCCCCTCACCGGGTATTTATTCACGCCCTTGACCCCGTTTTTGTAATCGAAAAAATAGCGTATACGCCTTTCGACCAGGTCGTCTCGGTACAGGATGTGATAGATGCCACCATAACAGGTATTAAAGGCATAGGAGGGGTCAAGACGAGGGGTAAACTGAGGCAAGGATTGCCCCGTTCTCCTTACGAATAACGAGGTGGTGCGCATTATGGAAGGAGAAGAAATAAATGTAAAGATTAAAATGTTCGATGTCGTGGGAAAAAAAGAAAATGTACTCGATATGGAAAAGTACGTGGAAGGTGCCGTCGCCTTTGCCATGCCGGCGGAATTTCCTTTAGAAGCCTTAAAAGCTCAGGCGGTGTGCTCGAGGACTATAGCGGTAAGAAGGATGACTGTTTTCGGCGGCAGCGGATGCCGCAGGCACCCCGGCTTTGAAGTCTGCACCGACCCGGAGCATTGCCAGGGTTTTTTAGATGAAGAAGAAAGAAGAATACTCTGGGGTGCGAGGTTTGAGGAGTACAGCAGTAAAGTCAAAGAGGCAGTCATGGATACTGCAGGTATTATCCTGACTTATAACGGCAAGCCCATCGAGGCCGTGTATCACCGGGCGTGCGGGGGGAGTACCGAGGATTCGGAAAACGTCTGGGGCAACAGTGTAAGCTATCTGAGAAGGGTGGAGTGCGATTATTGCAAGAATTCCGCCGAATGGCGCACAGTAAGAACTTTTTCTGAGAAGCAGCTCAAAAATAAACTTGGCATAGCTTTAGATGAAGCCAGGTTCGATAAAAGTCGGGTTCCTGGCATCATAGATAATGTTCAAAGCACAAAGTCTGGAAGAATTAGGAAGATAAAAATAGGAGATATGGTCTTCGACGGTGCCGATGTCAAAAGATTATTGGGATTTAATTCTACAAAGATAAGTTGGAAAATTTCGGCAATAACTTTCGAGGTTATGGGGAAGGGCCATGGGCTGGGTATGTGTCAGCACGGGGCACGTACTATGGCACTTATGGGTTTTCCATTGGATGAAATTTTAAAGTTCTACTTTACCGGCGTTGAATTATCGGAATTGAAAGCGCCTACTGTGGCAAAACCCCTTTTCGGCAAAATAATAGCTATTGATCCAGGGAGAGGAGGAGATGCCAACCACTGCGGGCCGATGGGATTGTCTGAAGGGTACGTAAACTTAGAGATAGCAAGAAGTCTCGAATCATTGTTAAAAAAGGAAGGAGCCCGGGTGGTGATGACCAGAGATAAAAACGAATACAAGAGTCTCCACGAGAGGGCTAGAGTAATAAACGATAGCAATGCGGATATTGCTGTAATCATCCATCAAAATTGTTGGGAGGACGAAAAATCCGGCGGCACAGAACTATTCTATTTGCCTGGAGACGAAAAGGGCAGGAGGCTTTCGCTTTGTATTCATAAGGAACTTATTTCAGAATTGAAGCTGAAGGATTTAGGAGTGAAAGAAGCGGACCTTTATCTCTTGAGGGAAACCCGAATACCTTCGACGTTGATTAACGTTGCATGTTTGAGCAATCCGGAAGAAGAGAGATTGCTCTCAGAGAGAGAATTTAGAGAAAGGGCGGCTTATGCTATATTAACCGGAATAATAGCGTATTATCAGGGCCATTTTAGTTAAAAGGCCTTATTTTTTTGCAATAAAACAGTTGACAAAAGACATAATGGCTGCTAAAATATTATAATATTTGACATCACGGGAAATTAATGATATAATTTATTACGTATTTTGTATTTTTGTGAGGTGAGGTTTATGGCCACCGAGAACACTCTCCTCAAAATAAAAAAGAGCATTGAGCCTTATGTCGGGAAGAGGGTCAAGATTAAAGCTAATCGGGGGCGAAAGAAGATTTTCGAACAGGAAGGTATATTGGAAAAGGTATATCCAAGCATCTTTGTTGTGAGAGTTGAGGATGCGCCAGATTCAATAAGGCGCATATCGTATAGCTATTCGGACATCCTTACCGAAACCGTCCAGCTTATGCCCTGTTTGAAAGAAAAAAGTGCCAATTAGTCCTTAAAAGGACTTTTTTTTTAAATTTAAAACAAAACCTCCCTTTGCTGAATAATTATATACTAAACTGGCCTTTTACCGGCAAAGGGGGGTCTTTGTGTTACGGGCTGAAAGAGTGCTCAGGCGCTATGAAAAAAAGCTTTTTTCGATAGAAAATGTAGTGGGGACTGGCTTGGGCTACAAGATAGTAGAGGGTAGGACTACTAACGAGCCTGCTGTCATCGTCCTCGTTAAGAAGAAAAAACCTGAAAGAGAGTTGCCGAGAAGCCAAATTTTGCCCAAAAAACTCGAAAATGTGATGACCGACGTGATAGAAGTGGGCGAGGTGAGATTTCTCGATGTCAGGACGCAAAAAACAAGACCGGCTATGCCTGGTGTGAGCATAGGGCATTATAAAGTTACAGCAGGAACTTTTGGCGCGGTGGTCAAAGATGAAGCAACGGGGGAGCCTCTAATATTGTCAAACAATCACGTGCTTGCCAATGCTACAAATGGCAGAGACGGCAGGGCCTCCATAGGAGACCCCATACTGCAGCCCGGCCCTTATGACGGTGGGGGGGCGGAGGACGTCATAGCCCACCTTTACAGGTTTGTTCCAGTTGAGAAGGATTTAGCTCCCAGCAGGTGCTCCGTAGCAAAAAGGGGTGAAAATTTTATAAATTTTTTTCTAAAGTTCCTGAAACCGGACTATAAGGTGGCATTCCTGAAACAAAAACCAGCGTATAATTTTGTAGATGCTGCGGTAGCAAAACCTGTAGATCCCGACTACGTCAAAGCCGAAATTATGGAGCTAGGCGAGATCAAAGGCTTAGCAGAGCCCAGCATAGGAATGACTTTAATAAAAAGCGGCCGTACCAGCGGCGTATCAAAGAGCGAGATAAGAGCTCTTAGTGTGAGGATAAGGGTGATTATGAGCCCGGGAGAAGAAGCTACCTTCCATGACCAGTTGCTTGCGGGTCCGATGGCACAACCGGGTGACAGTGGTTCGCTTGTGGTAAATGAAAAGATGGAAGCGGTAGGGCTGCTTTTTGCTGGATCTGAGGTGGCTACCTTGATCAATCCAATATCGCTGGTGCTTAAGCTCTTGGGAGTCAAATTTTATTAAAATATGCCATTGAAGGGTATACAACCCATTGGCAGGATATTCGGCGACGAAGCGATTTTTGATGAATAAGGGGATAGACATTCCCCTTATCCTGTTTTTATGGAGATATCGGCGGATTGTTCAATAAAAGATAAAAAGATATAATAGATGAGAAATCCGGCTTGGGAGGCGGTAAGAATGAAAAAAACTCTGAAATATTTTGCAGCGCTTATTTTGATCGTCTTTCTTGCAGTGCTTCCTGCAGTAGCCTTTGCTTCTGGATGGGTAAACCTTAAGGTAACCTATAACGGCACCGTAAAGGTTTTTCGCATTCCGATCGAAAGCGTGTTAAAGAGCGGAAAATATATGTTCACATTAAATGTTTCGAAGTTTTTCGAACTAAAGCCTCAAAACCAATCCAATACACAGGACAGCAAACCGAACGATAAGCAGGAAACTACCCAAGTCCAGGGTCTAACGGCCGATGAAAAACAAATGCTGGATTTAGTAAACGCCGAAAGAACTAAAGCGGGATTAAAGCCCCTTCAAATTGACATGAGATTGGTGGAACTTGCAAGAAAGAAAAGCAAGGACATGATTCTGAACAATTACTTCGGCCACACATCCCCTGTCTACGGAACGCCGTTTGATATGATGAAGTCAGCGGGCATAACTTACAAATACGCGGGGGAAAACTTGGCAGGAGCTCCTAACGTCTTTAAAGCCCATGAGGGTTTGATGAACAGTCCGGGCCACCGGGCCAATATCTTGAGTCCCAACTATAACCGCATTGGCATAGGGGTCGTTGAAGGCGGGCCGTACGGAAAAATGTTCACTCAGCTTTTTATAGGAACAGAATAAAGTTTTTCACAGGTGTGTATTTCCTGTGGATAACATGTGGATATTGTGAGTAATTTTTTAGATTTTAACCCGCAGAAAAATTAGGCGGGTTTTTTTATTTTCACATTTTCTTTTTAAATTCATATACTGTTATTGCCCCGGAATGGGGAAGGGTTTTTAAACTTGTTTAAAGAGGTGGGGTTCGTGGCGTTTTTCTCGTTGGCTGTGGTTCTCGGCATTTTTATTGTGGTAATCTACCTGTATTACAGGGAAAATTTAATATCGAAAGATTGTGGGAGAAAACATTCTAATGACGAATTGCAATATCCTATTCCCAAGTTTCCGCAAGATGAAATAATAGACCTTCCGAAAACTCCGCAGCGAAAGGGTGAAACAAAGAATGATGATATTGAAAATTTACTCCAATAATATCACGTTTTTAAAGACGGGTGTCGAGGGATGTCCGTCTTTGTTTTTCGGTGGAACATATTTCTCCGGCCTTACATATATATTATTAGAGGTTTTACAAAAGGAGGGGAGTCTATGGGAGTAAGATTAGATAAACAATTGGTTAAAGTAGATCAGGTGGTCGGAGAAGATAAAGTGCAGGCTATCGTAGAAGGTTCGATAATGCTTCCTTACGGCAAGCCAGATATAGAAAAGGTGCTGTCGGTAGAAGCAAAAGTGAATACGGAGAACCTGGATGTAAACGTCATAGACGACAAAGTTGTAATAGAAGGCTATGTTGACGTTGAAGCGCTTTATGTCGGAAAAGTTCCTGCCGAATCCCAGCCGGTCCATTTTGTAGAAGGGAATGTGGATTTCAGTGTTTTTGCTAAAATTCCAGGTGCCAGGAAAAACATGGACGTCAAGGTAAAAGGCCGGGTAGAACACGTGCAGTTTTTCCAAAATAACACAAGGCCCCGTGAAATCGAAGTGAGGATTATTGTGGAATTTTTCGTGAAAGTAACAAAGAGGGTACAGCTTGAGATAGTGGTTGGTGCCACGGGGCCTGCGGACCTCCAGGTATTAAAAGAAAGCATACGGATTGACCACGTAGTTGGCGAAGGGAGGGCGCAGAAGGTAGTAAAGAGCGAAGTCGACGTGCCGCCCAAAAAACCGGACATCCTCGAGATATTAAAGGCCGAAGGTAAAGTCAGGACCACGGAGACGAAGGCGCTTGACAACAAGGTTGTAATAGAGGGCGTTTTAGAGATTGATATCCTTTATGTAGGTGATGTCCGCGAAGGCCTTCCCCAGCAGCCGGTGCATTTTATGGAAGCCGAAATACCGTTCACAGAGTTCGTAGAAGTGCCGGATTGCAGGCATGACATGTCTAAAACAGTAAAAGTAAGCGTAGAACACATAAGAGCCCGAAAAAAGGATGAAAGAAGCATTACGGTGGAAGCTGTCCTTGATATAAAAGCAAAAGTTTTAGAGCCCAAGACCATAGAAGTGGTGGAAGACCTTTTCAGCCCGTCTCAAAGGCTTGATGTGAAAAAGACAAAAGTTAAAGTAGATAAAGTTATCGGTGAAGGAGAAAATCAGATAGTCGTTAAAGAAACCTTTAAAGTGCCTGTGGAAAAACCGCCCATTGAGCAAATTTTCAAAACTGAAGCCAGAGTGAAAGTCACAGAAACCCAAATCATTGAGGATAAAGTCGTGGTCGAAGGTGTGCTGAAACTGGAAACGCTGTATGTAGCCGAAGCACCGTACTGTTCCCCCCAACAGCCGGTTCATTTTGTTGAAAATGAAACCCCATTTACAATTTTTGTGGAAATTCCCGGAGCAAGAGAAGACATGGCGCTTGATTACGAAGTGGAGGTAGAGCATGTTTCTTCCAAAGTTGACCCAAATGACTCTCGCAGGTATGAGGTAAGGGTAGTATTGAAGCTCGTGGCGAAGGTTACCAGAATGGTGCAGATGGATGTGGTCGTCGACGTGGAAGAAGCGGCAGAAGAGGAGAAAAAAGGAGAGAAAAAAGAGTATAAAGACGATAAACCTTACATGACAATATACATCGTGCAAAAGGGCGATACTCTGTGGAAAATAGCAAAACGATACAACGTCACTTTAGACGCAATAATAAAGGCGAACAACATCGCAAATCCCGATTTGATATACCCCGGACAAAAGTTAATCATCCCGAGACAGATGCATTAAAAAATTCCCGCAGAATGCGGGATTTTTATTATTTTTTTTGGGGGAAAATAACGCCGGGGTGATTTTTTTGGGAGAAAAAGTCAGGGGATATTTAATGGTAATAGGAGGAGCAGAAGACCATAGCGGGGACAAAAAGATATTAAAAAAGTTTGCCGAAATTTCTGGGCAAGGCAAGGCAAACGTTACTGTGATTACCGTTGCATCCCAGGACCATCAAGAGGTCGGGGAAATGTACGTCGAGATTTTTTCTGGGATAGGTGTAGGGCATATAGAAACCCTCGATATCAAAAGCCGGAGCGATGCCAACAAGGAATCGGTTGCAGAGCGCATCGCGAGTTCCACGGGGATATTCTTTACGGGCGGAGACCAACTACGTATAACCAGCGTTCTTGGAGGCACTAAAGCCCATTATGCGCTCGAAAGAGCATACAGACAGGGTGTAATTATTGCGGGGACCAGCGCAGGGGCTGCTGCCATGAGCGATACTATGATAATAGGGGGAGAAGGAGACGAGGCGCCTAAAGGAAACATTGTCAGCATGGCGCCAGGCCTTGGGCTGTTGGAAGAGGTGGTAATTGACCAGCATTTTGCTCAGAGAGGGAGGATGGCCCGCCTTTTAATGGCTGTTGCCCAAAACCCATTTATTTTAGGGGTTGGTATAGACGAGGACACGGCGATCGTTGTCCACCCGGATGGTAATTTTTGGGTGATAGGCTCTAATACCGTAACCGTATTGGATGGAAATTGCATAAGCTTTACGAATGTTTCGGAGCTCGGGCCGGGTGAACCTCTTGCCGTATGCAATATTGCAATACACGTCCTGTCACCTGGATTGGGTTTTGATATGAAAAAGAGAAGGCCTCTATTTGAATGAAAGGTGGAAAAATGCATATACCTTAGAGAAATGGATAGTATATTTCTAAGAGTTGGTGTAAGTCTTAAAAGGAGGAAATTTGATGAGGATAGTCGATATAAGAGCCCTTGAAGGGCCCAACATTTACAGCCCAAAGCCGGTAATAAGGATGCTGGTGGATATAGGAAGATGGGATGACGTTTCCACAAAAGAATTGGGAGGATTTAAAGAAAGGCTTTTAGAAAAACTCCCCGGCCTTGCCCTGCACCACTGCTGCTTTGATAGGCCCGGCGGCTTTCTGATAAGACTTGATGAGGGCACGTACATTCCTCACGTCATAGAACACGTGGCCTTGGAGCTTTTAAACTTATTGGGCCAGGATGTAAAATTCGGCAGGGCCAGGTGGTGGGAGGAAACAGTCTATAGCGTAGTGTTCGGCTATGAAAAAAAATATGCGGCCCTTGAGGCGGGAAAACTTGCTGTGCGGTTGGTAAAAGAGCTATTAAACGGAAAGGATGTAAACCTTGCAGAGGAGCTTTCGAAGATAGAGCATTATTCGGCAGAAAAAGAACTGGGTCCGAGCACGTCGGCAATAGAATTGGAAGCAAAAAGCAGGGGGATTCCGGTTACCAGGATTGGGGATGGGAGCTTTCTCATATTAGGTTACGGGGCTTTTCAGAAAAGGGTAAAAGCCACCCTGACTAACCAAACGAGCTGTGTTGCGGTAGATATAGCCTGTGATAAGATTTTGACTAAAAGGATGCTTACATTGGCGGGAATTCCCGTTCCGGATGGTATAGCGGTTTACACCGAGGAAGAAGCGGTAAAGGCTGCTGAAGAAATAGGATACCCGGTTGTGGTAAAACCCATAGACGGGAATCAGGGCAAAGGTGTGAGCCTGAATTTAAAAAACGAAAAGGAAGTGACAGAAGCTTTCCGCATTGCATCAGAGTACAGTCCAAAAGTCCTAGTGGAAAAATACATCCGGGGCAGGCATTACCGCTTGCTCGTTGTGGGCGGAAAATTTGTCTGCGCTGCAGAGAGAATACCGGCCCTCGTAGTGGGGGACGGAATCCACAGCATAAGGGAACTGATAGAAATGACAAATAACGATCCCAGGAGGGGCGAAGGGCACGAAAAACCCCTCACTAAAATAAAAATCGACCCTGTTGTGCTGCGGGTGCTGGCAAAGCACGGTTATACCCTCGATTCGATCCCGGAAAACGGACAAGTCGTTTTCCTCAGGGAAAACTGCAATCTCAGTACCGGCGGCACTGCTAGAGATGTAACGGACCTGGTATGCCCGGAAAACAGGACCTTGGCCGAAAGGGCTGCGGCCATGGTGGGACTGGATGTGGCCGGAATAGACGTGACAACAGAGGATATATCGGTGCCCATCGAAAAAAGCGGGGGTGCGGTAATAGAAGTCAATGCGGCGCCGGGAATCAGGATGCATCTTTATCCTTCGGAAGGGGAGTCCAGGCCTGCGGCAAAAGCTATAGTTGACATGCTTTTTCCAGGAGATCCTCCGAAATTTCCGCTGGTTGCAGTTACGGGCACTAACGGGAAGACCACTACTGTCCGGATGATAGCCGCCATTTTGGCCCATCACGGCTTAAAAGTTGGCATGACCTGCACGGATGGCGTTTATATCGGAGGGCATTGCGTGAAAAAGGGCGACTGCAGTGGGCCTGAAAGCGCCCGGATGGTGCTTTTGGATCCTTCGGTGGAAGCGGCGGTCCTGGAAATCGCAAGGGGAGGTCTGATACGCGGCGGGCTTTCTTATGACAGAGCTGACGTTGGCGTAATTACGAACATAACCGGTGACCATCTTGGACAGGATGGAGTTCATACCCTCGAAGACTTGATTTTCGTGAAGTCTTTAGTGGCAGAGCAGGTAAAATCTGAAGGATATGCAGTGCTTAATGCCGACGACGTCGCTTCGGTGGAGGTGAGAAAGAGGCTAAAGGGTAACGTAATCTTTTTCAGCCTCGAGGAGGACAATCTCGTGCTCCGGAAACACCTATCCGAAGGAGGTCGGGGCGTTTATTTAAAGGACGGAGTAATAGTTTTGCACTCGGAAAAGGATGTTATGCCATTGATGAAAATTACTGAAATACCTGCGACAATAAGGGGAAAAGCAAAGCACAACGCTCAAAATGTCCTGGCGGCAGTAGCTGCTAGCTGGGCTCTGAGTGTGCCTTCGGATACCGTAAAGAACGCTCTTTTGGCTTTCAAGTGCGATGAAAAAAATAATCCCGGACGATTGAACATAATTGAAAGCAGCAGTATGAGAATAATTCTCGATTACGGACACAACCCAGCCGCGCTGGAAGCGGTAATAGCTACTGCTAAATCCATGAATCCTGCACGTATGATAGGTGTTATAGCAAGCCCCGGCGACAGGAGGGACGATGCTATCTTAATGCTGGGACAGGTAGCTGGACGGGGTTTTCAGCGGCTTGTGGTAAAAGAGGATGAAGACCTGCGGGGCAGGAAGCCGGGAGAGGTGGCGTCGTTGCTCGTGAAGGGAGCTTTGAAGGCTGGATTGAAAAAAGAACAGATTGATGTTATCTTAAAAGAGAGCGAGGCCATAGCTTTTGCTATTGAGAATGCCAGAGAAGGCGATCTTGTAGTTATCTTTTACGAAAAATATGAGACAGCTCTAAAAGCCATTAAGGAAGCCATTAAAAGCCACGAGGAAACTCCTGCTTTGGCAGGGATAGTATAATTATTTTTAAAAAAAGAGAAGGATTTTGATATTTTTCCCTGAAATATATAATAGAGCTTTTTAAAGCGAGGGAGAGGATTTGTACGCGGTTGAACTGGAGGCAAAGGCTAAGATAAATCTGACGCTGGATGTGCTCTACAAAAGGCCCGATGGTTATCACCAGGTAGAAATGATAATGCAAGAGATTTCCTTGAGGGATTATCTAGTTATTTCCCTTCTTCCCAAGAAGGATATAAGAATCGTAGCTGATTCTAAAGCCATTCCTGACGGTGAAGCTAACCTTGCCTTTAAGGCAGCTAAACTGCTTATAGAGGAGTTTAATCTCGACGCAGGGGTTGAAATAAAAATATTTAAGGAGATCCCCGTTGCGGCTGGACTTGCCGGGGGAAGCGCTGATGCGGCAGCGGTATTAAAAGGGATGAACGAGATTTTTGAACTGGGGCTTTCGACAGAAGAACTGATGCTATTTGGAGAAAAGTTAGGCGCTGATGTGCCGTTTTGCGTCATGGGAGGCACGGCTCTTGCATGCGGCAAAGGGGAAGAGCTAAGTCGCCTCCCTGCAGTCCCGCCTGCAAGTCTTGTATTGATTAAACCGCCTTATTCGGTCTCCACTAGAGAGGTGTACAATAGACTAAAAATTAATTCTATTAAAAAAAGGCCTGAGACTCAAACTGTAATAGAAAGTATAAAGAAAGGAGACCTTGAGGGAATAGCAAAAGGCCTGTGCAATGTCCTAGAGGAGGTTACCTTTGCACAGCATCCGGAACTTAGGAAGTTTAAGGAGATGTTGAAGGAGAGGGGTGCTTTTGGAAGTCTAATGTCAGGCAGCGGCCCAACTGTATACGGTATTTTTGAGACAAAAAAAGATGCCGAAAGAGCAGCTACATCGTTGTCGCTTCCGGGATGCACGATTTTAATATCCTGCATGGCTTAGGAGGGAGAAAAATGGTGGGGAAGTTTAAATCGATAAGGCTTGACAATTACAAGCCCTTGAGGGAGATCGTGTTCGAAGTTTTAAGACAGGCCATAATCTCGGGAGACTTAAAACCCGGAGAGAGGCTTATGGAAGTCCAGCTTGCCGAAGAAATGGGGGTTTCCAGGACACCGGTAAGGGAAGCAATACGCAAGCTGGAACTAGAGGGCCTGGTGGTGATGATTCCAAGAAAGGGGGCTTATGTGGCGGGGCTTTCACTGAAGGATGCCGCTGATGTGTTCGAAATAAGGCAAGCTCTGGAAGGCCTTGCTGCTGCGCTGGCTGCAGAGCGAATAACCGAAGAAGAGATAGAAAGCCTTGAAAAAATTCTGGTGGAAATAAACGAAGCGGCCGAAAAAGAAGATGTGGATATGGTGATAAAAAAAGATGCCGAGTTCCACCAGATATTATTCAAAGCAACCCGGAACGACAGGCTTGTGCAGATAATAAATAACCTGAAAGAACAGATAGACCGGTTCAGAGTTCAGTCCTTTACCAACAAGGCGAGAATTAAGAGCCTTATGGAGGAACACAAAAAGATTGTGGAAGCCATAACCGAAAGGAATGTAGAACTCGCCAAAAAGTTGGCCGAAGAACACATAGAAAAGGTAGAAAACAACGTGATGAATATATTGAGAAAAGAGATGAATATGATGGAGGATGACCTGCCATGCTGAAGGCCCTTATTTTGGCCGGAAGCGGAAAAAACGATAAGTTGAAAGAGGATAAAGAAACCCCTAAGGCATTGATTAAAATAAACGGGCGCGAGATGATTCTTTATATTTTAGAGGCCCTGAAAAAACTTGATTACATAGAAAAAATTGTTGTAGTGGGACCTGAAAAAAAACTGAGCTCGGTAATTAAAAATTACGAAGTTGAAATAGTCCAGCAAGGCTATGAACTCATAGACAACGTAATAAAAGGTCTTGAATGTTTTTCAGACGAAGATGAAGTTCTGATTTTGACTTCAGATATTCCGATGATAACGCCGGAAGCCTTGGATGATTTTGTGAAAAGGGCAAAAGAGTCTGACGCTGAGTTTGCATACCCCATAATTTCAAAGGAAGATACTGAAAGAAAGTTTCCCGGGGTGAAGAGGACTTACGTAAAGGTAAAGGAAGGGACGTTTACCGGGGGCAATGCGGTTTTAGTCAAGGTTGGCAGCGGCAAAAAGTGCCTTAACAAGGCCAGGGATTTTTTTATTTACAGGAAGAGTCCTTGGAAGCTGGCTGCTATTTTAGGAATACCAGTAGTGCTGAAGTTCTTATTGGGACGGATTACCATTTCCGAAATTGAAAAAAGGGTCTTTGAACTTTTTGGCATAAACGCCCGGGCTGTAATAAGTAGATTCCCTGAGTTAGGCAGCGATGTGGACAAGGAAAGCGATCTGGAGCTTGCACGAAGAGTACTGGCGCGGGAGGTACTACAATGAGGCGGAGCAAAAGGCTAGTGCTTTTATCCAAATTCTTAAGCGACAATCCCAACCGCATCTTCACATTGAAGTTTTTCGGCGAAAAGTACGATGCGGCTAAATCTTCTATAAGCGAAGATTTGAATATAATAAAGGACGCCTTTTATGAAGGCGGAGAAGGTGTATTGGAAACAATTCCCGGCGCGGCGGGTGGCGTCAGATTTCGAATAAAAAGGCCAAAAGAGGAAATCGAAAATTTTATTTTGGGGCTTTGCAGTGTTTTATCAGACCGGTCCAGGATAATCCCGGGGGGCTATCTTTATATGACTGATATAATATTTTCTCCGGAGTATTCCTCTCGAATAGGCGAAATTTTTGCTCAAATATTCGTAGAAGAAGAACCGTCCTGCGTCCTTACTGTTGAAACTAAGGGAATACCGCTGGCTTTGATGACGGCAAAAGCCCTGGGAGTGCCCCTGGTGGTGGCGAGAAGAGACAGCAGGGTAACAGAAGGGCCTTCGGTTAATATAAGCTATGTATCGGGTTCAAGCCAGAGGATTCAAAATATGGCATTGCCCACAAGGGCCCTGTCAAAGAATGCGAGGGTACTTATAGTCGACGATTTTATGAAGGGCGGAGGCACCGCCCGAGGCATGATGGAACTGGTGAGGCAGTTTGGAGCGGAAGTGGTGGGAGTGGCGGTATTGGTGACAACTGCCCTACCGGTTGAAAAACTGGTGAAAAACTATATCTCACTCATGGTGCTTGAAAAGATTGATGCTGAAACAGGCCAAATTATCTTAAAACCCCTCAAATTTCAAAACGACAAAGAAGGATTTTGATATTTTTTATAGAACTACTAAAAAAACGGGTTAGGGGGAGGCATGGCCTTGGAAGTAACTGACGTCCGTATAAAGAAGGTAGAAAATGAGGGCAGGATGAAGGCCATTGTTTCGGTGACGTTCGACGACGAGTTTGTGGTCCACGATATAAGGATTATAGAAGGGGAAAAAGGCCTTTTCATCGCCATGCCCAGCCGCAAGACCGCAAGTGGCCGCTTCAAAGACGTAGCTCATCCTATAAATAAAACTTCTAGAGCTAAGATTGAGCAGGCGATTTTAAGACAATATGAAGCAGGAGTGTAAAGTAAATATAGGGCAGTTCCTGTCCTATATTTTTCTTTTTGAACTAGAGAGGATTTTTGCGAAAAATGTCGAAGTACGAGAAGGTTTGTGTTTTCCAATGAACCATAATGGGGGGAAACGGGTGTGGACTTTACTGCGATTATTTTGGCAGCCGGTGAAGGAACGCGTATGAACTCTAGCATACCTAAGGTGCTTCACAAGGTATGCGGTGTTCCCATGCTGGGACACGTGATTTCTCAGGCTAAGGAGGCCGGAGCCAAGAGGATAATTGTGGTGGTGGGCAGGGGTGCGGAGGAAATAAAAAGAGCTTTTGAAGGGCAAAAGGTGGAATTTGTCCTGCAGGCTGAACAAAAAGGTACAGGACATGCACTTTTGCAAACAGAAAGTGCAGTAAAAGGAGAAGAAACCCTCCTTGTGCTCTATGGAGACATGCCTCTTGTTACCAGCGAAACTTTAAAGTCCATGGTTGAATATCATATCCGGAACCTAACCGCTGCGACGGTGATGACGGCGAAGGTGAAGGACCCTGCGGGTTATGGGCGGATTATAAGGGAAGGGTATAGGGTGATCGCCATAAAGGAAGAGAAGGATGCGTCTCAGGAAGAAAAGGCCATCGGCGAAATAAATTCCGGCATATACTGCTTCGATGGGGAACGGGTTTTTGAAGCACTACGCCAGGTAAATAATAACAACGCACAAGGCGAATACTATCTAACGGATGTAGTGGAGATACTCAACCGAGAGGGAGAAAATGTTTTGGCCTATGAAGTTCAAGACCCGAGCGAGGTGCAGGGGGTAAACGATAGGATACAACTGGCGATGGCCCAGTCTGTAATGCAAAAGAGGATAATTCATCGCTTTATGAGGGGGGGAGTTACGTTTTTGGCCCCTGATTCTTGTGTTGTGGATGCAGGAGTTGAAATCGGAAGGGATACCATCATTTACCCCGGAGTGATCCTAGAAGGAAAAACCAAGATAGGAGAATGCTGTACGATAGTGGGATACAGCAGGATAGTAGACTCCTGCATAGGTAACAATGTGGAGATTGCCATGTGCCATATAAGGGAAAGCGTGATCGAGGATGGCGTAAAAATAGGACCTTTTGCTAACATACGTCCTGGAACCCATTTGATGGCGGGAGTTAAGGTGGGAGATTTCGTGGAAATAAAAAACAGCAAAGTTGGCGAAAGCTCTAAAGTGCCTCACCTTTCGTACGTTGGAGATGCCGATATAGGAAGCAATGTCAACATCGGTGCAGGGGTGATTTTTGTAAACTACGACGGCTTTAAAAAGCACAGAACGGTGGTGGAGGATGAGGCTTTCATAGGTTGCAACTCCAATCTTATTGCGCCGGTTAGGGTAGGGCACAGTTCCTATATAGCCGCAGGCTCCACGATAACCAAGGACGTGGAGGAAGGAGCTTTAGCAATAGCAAGGTCGCGGCAGGAAAATATATCCGGATGGGCGAGGAAACGCAAAGAACGCGAAGGAGGGAATAAAAGCGATGGAAAACAGGCTTGAAATTTTTACGGGAAACGCCAATGTGGAGCTCGCACGGGAAATAGCCAGGAATCTCGGAATCGAAGTAGGGGATGCGGTAGTAAACACATTCAGTGACGGGGAAATTCAGGTAAAGATTAACGAAAGCGTGAGGGGGGCCGACGTCTTTGTAGTTCAGCCATTGAGCTATCCAGTGAACGACCATTTGATGGAACTATTGATAATGTTGGATGCTTTCAAAAGGGCTTCTGCATGGCGCATTACAGCCGTAATACCGTATTACGGTTATGCTAGGCAGGACCGGAAGATAAGGGCACGTGACCCCATAACTGCAAAGTTGGTGGCAGACCTCATCTCAACTGCAGGAGCTCACAGGGTATTGACTATGGACCTTCATGCCGGCCAAATCCAGGGATTTTTCGATTTCCCGGTAGATCATTTGATGGCGGTGCCGATACTGGCTGACTACTTCAGGAAAAAGGGAATAGAAGACCCGGTGGTGGTGTCACCTGACGTGGGTGGAGTTACCAGGGCAAGGGAACTGGCCACAAGGCTGGGCGCATCCATCGCCATAATAGATAAGCGAAGACCCGAACCCAATATGGCCGAAATAATGAATGTAATAGGAAAAGTGAAGGGCAAGACAGTAATTATGATAGACGACATCATAGATACGGCGGGCACCATAACACTGGGAGCCCAGGCCTTGCTGGAACACGGGGCAAAAGAAATCTACGCCTGCTGTACCCATCCGGTGCTCTCGGGGCCGGCCATTGAGAGGCTTTCTGCCTCGCCCATAAAAGAAATTGTGGTGACAAACACCATACCGTTGAGAGAACACCAGAAAATTGACAAAATTAAGGTTTTGTCAGTAGCACAGACATTTGCCGAAGCGATAAAACGCATCCATAACAACGAATCGGTGAGCACTCTTTTTGATTGATATTGATTTATTGTGACAAAAAGGTTATACTAATGTCCGTAATTAAGAAAGGAGGAAGGATGATGGCTCAGGTAAGTCTTGCAGTTGAAGAGAGAAAGCTTGCTGGAAAAGGCCATTTAAACGAGCTCAGAAAAAGCGGCAAAATACCCGGGGTACTTTACGGAAAGAACATAGAGACAAAAGCTGTTGCCGTAGACGCCAAAGAAATAAATAAATTGTTTAAAACTCACGGCGAAGGCGTTCTTATCGATTTAATACTGGGTGAAGAAAAATACCCGGTTATCATTAAAGAAATCCAGAGGGACCACTTAAAGGGCGTTATTACTCACATAGACTTTTACCGGGTGTCCATGACGGACAAAATTGAGGTAGACTTGCCCATTATCCTGAAAGGTGAGCCGGAGGGCGTCAAGGCCGGCGGCGTGCTGCAGCACCAGTTGCATGAACTGACTATAGAAGCATTGCCGACAGACATACCCGAATTCATCGAAGTGGACATTTCTCACCTTAAGATAGGCGATGTTTTAATGGTCAAAGACATTAAGCTGAGCGAAAAGATAACGGTCCTAGATGACCCGGAGGAAGTGATCGTCACTGTGCTCGCGCCGACCATTGAAGAAGAGGAAGCGCCTGCCGGAGAATCTGCGGAGCCGGAAGTAGTGAGCAAGGGCAAGGAAAAGAAAGAGGAGTGATTTTGGCGCAACAAAATGTTGCGCTTTTCTTTTACCGGAGGTGGAACGTTTTGTTTTTGATAGTCGGACTGGGAAATCCGGGCAAAGAATATGAGAATACCAGGCATAATGTGGGATTTAAGGTGCTTGAAAAAATTTCCGAAAAACTTGGTGTGAAGGTGGACAAGATTAAGTTCAAAGGACTTTTTGGAGAAGCTACCTACGGAGGAGAGAAAATCATCCTCCTGAAACCGATGACTTTTATGAACCTTTCTGGCCAAAGTGTAGGGGAGGCGGTGAGGTATTATAAAGTCCCTTCGGAAAACCTAATTGTGATTTACGACGATATGGACCTTCCGGTTGGGAGGCTCAGAATAAGGAGAAAGGGCAGCTCGGGTGGACATAAGGGTATGGAATCCATAATATCCTGTTTATCAAGCGAGGATTTTCTAAGGATAAGGGTGGGCATCGGGAGGCCAAAAGGCGATGTGGTCGATCATGTGTTAGGAAATTTCGATCCTGAAGAAAATCAAGCTGTAGAATCTGCAATAGAAGCCGCAGCAGATGCTGCCCTCGCTATAGTAAAGGAAGGGGTACAAGAGGCCATGAACAGGTATAACGGATTTATGCCTTAAACCATATATTGTTATAAAAGGCATACAATTACCTGGAATTAAACTAAATCCCCTGGTATAATAAAATACTGTATTTTAGTTAAAACAACTTCCAGAGGGAGAGGGAAATGATAAGGCTAGAGAGGCTTACCGAAAAACCTATTCTTGAGCCAAAACGAAATGGAGAAGCGGAGAGCGAATGGGAGAGGGCAGCGGTGTTCAACTGCGCTGCCATTTATGACAACGGCCTTTTCCACCTGATTTACAGAGCTTCAAACATAGGCCCCCATGAGAAATACGGGCGGTACATTTCGAGGTTGGGTTACGCGGTAAGCACCGATGGCTTGAATTTTAACAGGCTACGGGCTCCAATAATCACAAACGACCAGCCTCACGAACAGAGAGGATGTGAGGATCCACGGGTAGTCAAGATTGGCGATACCTATTATATGATGTACGTGGCATTCGGCGGAAGATTCGACGGCGACTGGCGTATATGTCTTGCAACTTCCAAAAACCTCATTAAATGGGAAAAACACGGAATAGTGCTCGATGAGCCAAATAAAAACGCCTCGCTCTTCCCAGAAAAAATAAACGGAAAGTTCGTCATGCTTCACCGCAGATACCCGAATATTTGGATAGCTTTCTCAGAAGATTTAAAAGCATGGCACGACCACAGACCCATTTTAGAGCCTGTGAAAGGTACGTGGCAGAGCGCAAGAGTAGGCATAGCAGGACCCCCTATAAAGACCCAGGACGGCTGGTTTTTGATATACCATGCAGCCGACTCAAAAAATACGTACAGGCTTGGAGCTGCTCTTTTGGACCTCGAAGATCCTTCGAAAGTTTTAGCGAGGCAGGAAGACCCCATAATGGAGCCGCAGCTTTCATGGGAAAAAGAAGGATATGTGCCGAATGTAGTCTTCAGTTGCGGACATGCTGTAAAGGGCGACGACATATACATCTACTATGCAGGGGCGGATAGCGCTATAGGGGTGGCATATTTAAACAAAGCAGACATAAAGTTTAGGAGGGCAAGGGCTGTAGCATAATAAAGCCGGCGAAAAGTGCCGGCTTTTAAAATTGTCACCGTCTGATGGGGACAGACCTTTATTATCTTTTTATTGCACCGTAAAGAAATAGAGGATATAATAAAATCAGAAAATATAAGAAATTCATAAAATAATGTCACCATCTATTGGTGACAAAATTTAAGAGGAGGGTGAATTTATGAGGGCAAAAATTCAGGCTTTTGGGAGATTTTTAAGCGGAATGGTGATGCCCAACATCGGTGCCTTTATAGCGTGGGGGCTTATAACTGCGTTTTTTATCCCCACTGGCTGGACTCCCAATGAACACCTGGGCAAATTAGTAGGCCCCATGATTACTTATCTACTTCCGCTGTTAATAGGTTATACAGGCGGAAAGATGGTGCACGATGTGAGGGGTGGTGTCGTCGGCGCTGTAGCCACTATGGGCGTAATAGTGGGCTCGGATATACCAATGTTCATGGGTGCGATGATAATGGGTCCACTAGGCGGATACGTTATAAAAAAGGTGGACGAAGCATTGAAAGACAGGATACCGGCCGGATTTGAGATGCTGGTGAACAACTTTTCTGCAGGAATTGTAGGCATGATAGTCACGATTCTGGCATATTCTGCCATAGGCCCGGTGGTTTTGGGTCTCAACAAGGTCCTGGCTGCAGGAGTTCAGGCCATAGTGAATATGGGACTTTTACCTCTTGCTTCTATATTCATAGAGCCTGGCAAAATATTGTTTTTAAACAACGCCATTAACCACGGGATTTTGGGACCACTAGGAGTGGCGGAAGTCGCCCAGAAAGGCAAGTCCATTTTCTTCCTGCTCGAGACTAACCCGGGGCCTGGTTTGGGAGTGCTCCTGGCCTACTGGCTCGTGGGTAAGGGGATGGCTAAGCAGTCTGCGCCCGGTGCGATAATTATACACTTTTTTGGCGGAATCCACGAGATTTACTTCCCGTACGTACTAATGAATCCGATACTGGTGATCGCTGTGATCCTGGGCGGAGCTGCCGGTGTGTTCACCTTTGCCGCCCTTGGTGCGGGGCTTGTGGCGACCCCATCGCCGGGAAGCATTTTCGCGGAAATAGCTATGGCACCTAAAGGCGGCCTAATTCCGGTGTTGGCAGGTATCGCGCTTTCGGCTTTGGTGTCCTTTCTTGTGTCTTCCCTGCTTCTAAAGCGTTTCGCTCAGGACGAGGAAGACCTGGATGCTGCAAAGCAGATGGTGAGCCAGCTTAAAGGCGGAAGGGCACACGAGGTAACAAAAAGGCCAAAAATAAGAAAAATAGTTTTTGCCTGCGATGGTGGCATGGGTTCATCAGCCATGGGTGCTTCGGTCTTGAGAAGGAAAATCAAGGAAGCAGGTTTGGATATTGAAGTAGTGCACACCGCCATAAACGAAATTCCGGAAGACGCCGATATAGTAATTACGCACAGAGAACTTACTGCGCGGGCAAAAGCAAAAGTCCCCGGTGCAGAGCATGTATCAATCGAAACTTTCGTGAATAATCCGATATACGATGAACTGGTCGATAGGTTGAAAAAATGATGAAAAAAGGAAATAATATGGAGTAACAGCTCAAGCTGTTACTCTCATTTTTTCAAGATGGTGATGAACGTGAGTTTTACCAGGCGGCAAAGGAAAATAATAAGGGTGTTGTTTGAAGGGCAGGCTACTGCCGAAAAGCTCGCAAGTATTTTAGGGGTTAGCAGGCGAACGATTCTCAGAGACTTACCCGGGCTTTCTGATAAATTGAAGGCCTATGGGATAAAACTCCAGAGAAAATCAGGGAAGGGCATAAGCCTGGAAGGCGAAAGCGATTCCCTTGAAAATCTGAAACGGGACATAGAGAAAGCCTATCAAGATGAAAGGGTAACCCATGAGGAGAGGCAAAAGCTTATCATTTTGTTTTTGCTGGAGAACAAGGAGCCTCAAAAACTATACAGCCTGGCAAAGGAGTTTGGAGTTACGGAAGCTACGATAAGCAACGACTTAGATGAAGTGGAAGAATTGCTCTCTGAATATGGACTGAAGCTTGTGAGGAGGCCGGGACTTGGGGTTTTTATAAAAGGACCCGAAAAAAATATAAGGCACCTCATTACCGAGCTTTTTTACGAATACTTCGATGAAACGCAACTGGTGAGGCTTATAAGAGAGAATCTGAAGGGGGTTTTAAAGAATGAAGATTGGGTTGAGAGGATAAAAGGTAGGTTTTTTGGTTTTATTGAGAAAAATTGGCTTGAAAGTGTAGAAAGTATTTTAAAAAAGACCATTGAAGAAAACGGAATAAACTTAGCGGACAGCGCGTATGCCGGCTTGCTGGTCCACGTAGCCCTTGCTTTGAAAAGGTTAAAAAACGGAGAGGTTATATCAATAGATGGTGCGCTCCTTTCTGCAATGAGAGGGACCAAGGAGTTCGAACTAGCAGCTCGGCTTGCAAGTCGGCTGGAAACGACTTTTGGAGTAAAAATTCCTGAAGAAGAACTTGGCTATATAACAATGCATCTTTTGGGGGCTAAACTCCGCGCCGGGGATGAAGACTTCAGGGAACTTTTTGTAATGGACCACCAGGAAGCTGTGGAAGCTTCTTTGGAAATCCTAAAAGAAGCGGGCAGGGAACTGAAGCGGGACCTGGCAGGGGATGCTAGGGCTGTAGAAGATTTGGCAATGCACTTGAAGCCCGCTCTCGTTAGAATGAGGATGGGAATGGAAATTAGAAACCCTATTCTTCCCCAGATAAAAGATGCCTACCCGGACCTCTTATGGGTGGCGAAAAAAGCTGCTCGGGTTTTGGAAAGTCGGTTTGGCGTTCAGGTTCCGGAGGAAGAGATAGGATATATAGCAATGCACATAGGTGCAGCTCTTGAGAGGAAGATAGAGAAGGCAGGGGTAGTGCTGGTATGCCCAAGCGGCATCGGAAGCGCCAGGATGCTGGCAAGTCGTATAAAGAAAGAGCTGCCGGATTTGGAAATCATCGATGTGGTTTCGCTGTTAGATTTGGAAAGGGCTCTGGAAAAACACCCCGAGACAGAGGCCGTGATATCTACCGTGCCTTTAGAAGAAGACAGGCTGCCGGTAATAGTGGTGTCTCCGCTATTATCCTACGATGATGTGGAAAATATCAAGACTTTAATCAGGAAGAAGACTTTTTTGGATAAAAAAAGCTGCGAAAAGCAAAAGACGGGCGGCGATATAGCGTTTGAACTGCTGGAACATTTTTCGCTGGAAAAAGTAAATACGGGAACTTTTGAGGAACTACTGGATGCCATAGGGGAAAAGATTAAGTCAAAGCCGGGGATAATTTCTGTATCGGAAGTGAAAAGGGATATTAATGAAAGAGAATTGAAGTCGGGGACTGCCGTGCCCGGGGCGGGAATCTCAGTGCTCCACGCCAGGACCGTTGGAGTAGAAAAGCCTTTTTTGGGACTTTTTCGCCTGGAAAAACCTCTTAAGATGAAAAGTATGGATGGTGGAATAGAGGATGTCAAGGCATGTCTTTTAATGCTACTTCCTAAAAAATCTTCGCCGAAAGAGATGGAGATAATGGGACGTATAAGCGCAGCTTTGATAGAAGAAGAAGGCTTTGCCGAATTGCTTAAAGACGGTGCTGATGTGGAAGTGATTAGGTCATTTATTAGGATTTTAAAATAGATAGGGGGTAATGAAGTTGGCGTTTGCTTTTTTCAGGAAAAAAGATGAATTGATTAGCGAAAAGGCCGTTGCAGTAGGCGCGAAAGCTAAAGATAAATATGAAGCTATAGAAATAGTGGGTGAGTTACTGGTAAGAGAAGGGCATGTAGAACGTTCTTATATAGACGAAATGAAAAAGAGAGAGGAACTTTTATCCACGTATATTGGGAATGGGATTGCAATTCCTCATGGCGGAAGCGAAGCAAAAGAAAAGATCAAAAAGAGCGGGCTTGCAGTGGCCCAGTTTCCTGAAGGAGTTGATTTCGGCAACGGGAACAAGGCGTATATAGTAATAGGAATAGCAGCAAAGGGCGACGAACACCTTGATATTCTAGCAAATATTGCGACAGCCTGCGAAGATGAAAATAGGGTGAAAAAACTAGTAAAAACCAAGAATCCTAAAGAAATCATAAGGTTGCTGAAAGAAGGGTTTTCAAGATGAAGACGGCTGTTCATTTTGGTGCTGGCAACATAGGGCGGGGCTTCATAGGTTTTTTGCTTGCAAAGGCCGGGTACCGTGTAGTATTTGTCGATATAAATCCCGGTTTGATAGAAGAGCTCAATAAAAGCGGTTCTTACAAGGTTTTGGAAAAGGGCGACGAGCTTAAGGTCCATCTGGTTGAAGGCGTGGAGGGCATCCTGGCATCAGACGAGGAAATGGTCGCTGAAAAGATAATCGAGGCTCAGATAGTTACAACGGCGGTGGGGCCGGGTGTCTTGAAGGCTATAGCTCCTATTATAGCATCGGGTATTTCGCTCAGGTTAAAGCGTTCATCGAAGCCACTCAATGTTATTGCTTGCGAAAATATGGTGGGTGCATCTACTTTTTTAAAAGAAAAGGTCATGGAAAAACTTACACCTGAAGAAAGACAGGAGGCGATAAAAAAGGTGGGATTTCCTGATGCCTCGGTGGACAGGATAGTTCCCCCTCAGGAAGGGACCTTTCTCCTTGATGTTTCAGTAGAACCGTACTTCGAATGGGTGGTGGATGCCGGAGGCTTTGCTGGGGAAATACCGTCAATCCCGGGGATGAAAGCTGTTGATAACCTGCGGGCTTACGTAGAGCGAAAAATTTATACATTGAACACCGGACATGCAGTGGCGGCTTACCTCGGTTACCAAAAAGGTTACGGCACTATACTTGATGCGCTGAATGAAAAAAGTATACTTGAGACGGTCAGGGGGGCGATGGAAGAGTCGGGAACTTACCTGACGACCAGATTTGGATTTGATAAAAAGGAGCACGGCAATTACATCGAAAGTACGTTGAGGCGTTTTCTAAATCCAGCTCTGAAAGATGCTGTAGTTCGTGTGGGGCGAAATCCTTTGAGAAAATTGGGCCCTGAAGACCGATTAATTTATCCGGCTATGAAAGCCCAGCAGCTCGGGATAACTCCCCATAATTTATGCAAGGGAATAGCCGCAGCCTTAAAATTCGACTATGAAGAGGATGAAGAAGCCCTCAAACTGCAGATGATGATTAAAGATGAAGGAATAGAGCAAGTTCTAAAAAAGGTATGTGGTATACCAGAAGAAAATCCATTATTCGAGATTATAAAAGGATATTTTTTATAAAAAGAAAAAAATCTCTAAAAAGCACTTCCTTGGCTAGATCCCAGGGGGTGCTTTATTTATTGCAGATTATACTAAGCTGGCTCGGGGGATAATGCTATTAGGGACATTTAAAAAATTGACGTTGACTTATTGACAGCGAAAAACAAATAAAGTATAATAAAATTAAGCTGGAGGTGAAAAAATGGTAAATATACAGATAGATGAAAGAGCAAAAAATTTCATTAGGCAGAAAAATGCCGACGCTGTGACAGTAAAATTGGAGCGCTACGGCGGAGGGTGAGCAGGTTGCAGGTATCTGCCTACCGTGTACGTAGGTGTCCCATCTGATGCTAACGATTACGAAGTATACGAGGTCGACGGTATAAAGGTGTACGTCAGTCCTTTTGTCAATACAAGAGATGGCCTTAAAATTTACATTTCTGGTTTTGGTATGTTCAAAAACCTTGCCGTAACCGGAGGGTATTGATTAGACTTTTTTATGCTCCTTGTAAAGCTGTATAAACTTCATTATAAACATGAACTCTTCTGGAGTACAATCTGCTATTATTTCCAAAAAGGACTTCACTTTCGGGTCTGCGAAAAGCTGCTTTAGTTCCGGATTCATTGGCCTTAAAAGGGAAGTTATGTCATCATCGTCGCTCACGAAATAGCAGGGCGAAAGAGAAAGGGCTTTGGCTATTTTTTCAAGAGTTTTTATAGAAGGTTCTACTTTGCCGCTTTCGATTTGTCCAATGAGTCCCGGCGAAACTCCTGCTTTTTTTGCCAGCTCTGCCTGAGTAATGCTGCGCTCCTGGCGAATTTTTTTGATTTTGTAACCGACGTGGGACGAAGACAGAAAATCCTGGGGACTGACATCTAGAGCCCGGGCGATTGCTTTCAATGTGGCTAAAGAAGGAAATGCGTTTCCGTTTTCAATCTGACAAAGATACGTGGCCGAAATGCCAGCCTTTTGCGCAAGTTCCGAAAGGGAAAGCCCCCTTTCGCGGCGCAGGATGCTTATCTTTTGGCCCGTTGATGTTGTGCCGCTGCCTTTTGGAGAATTTTCATCGAAGAGAGCATCTTTTGATATATTTAAAGCGGCTGCTAGTTTTTCGATAACATCGAGCGATGGCTGTTTCTTGCCGCGCTCTATTTCACAAAGGTAAGATACGGAAAGGTTTGCCTTTTCGGCAAGTTCCTTTAATGACATATTTCTCTTTTTGCGAAATTCGCGTATAGTTTTGCCGCAAATCAACGAATTTCACCCCGCTTTAGTCAGACTAAGGTATGATTATAGTATAACAAAATAATCGAAAAAAATAAATTGGGATTCCTTTATAAAGTCGGTTATAATAAGAAAAAATAATATTTTTAATGGAGGAGGAAATAAAATGAAACCCATTACCCTCACCGATGATAATTTCGAGCAGGAAGTCCTCAATTCCGATATACCTGTGCTGGTGGACTTCTGGGCTCCCTGGTGCGGCCCGTGCCGCATGATGGCGCCGGTCATCGACGAGCTTGCTGCTGAATACGAAGGCAGAATAAAAGTAGGCAAACTGAACGTCGACGAGAATCCAACCAGCGCAAGTGCCTTCGGGATAATGAGCATACCCACGCTGATATTGTTTGAGAATGGCCAGCCAGCCAAAAAAATGATAGGTTTTAGACCAAAGAGCGAGATAGTTTCTGAATTCGGGCTGTAGGACGAACTTTTAAAACCGCCGATAAAAAGGCGGTTAATTTTTTTCTTATTGACAAAAACTACCTTAAGGTTATAATATATCCTTGAGTCTTAATGCAAATAATTTGCATTTAAGGAGGTAGCCGCCTTGAGAAGGAGGGTAATATACTCTCTGCTTGCAGTCCTTATGGCTGTCATTTTTTTGATAAACGGCTGTACGACTAAGGCAAGCCGTCTTACACCTCATGAGGGTGGAAAAATAAGGATATATACTACTATATATCCTCTTTATGACTTTGCCGTCAAAATAGCAGGCGATAAGGCTAGTGTGCAAAAAATCGTACCGGCAGGGGTTGAAGTTCACGACTTCGAGCCATCGCCCAAGCTTGTGGCCGGAATTTATGATGCGGATGTGTTCATATATTTGGGAGGCTCGATAGATCCATGGGCAGAAAAGCTTGCTGTCCAGCTTTTAAAAGAGGGTGTAACGGTAGTAAAAGCAGGAGAAGGACTTTTTCAGGAGGAGCTTCATGAGGATGAAGAGGGAGTTACCGAAGGAAACGGCCAACATTTGGATCCCCACGTCTGGCTGGATCCCATACTTGCAAAGACATTGGCCGAAAGGATAGCCGAGGCTATGGCTGCAACAGATGGGAAAAACGAGGCATATTACCGCAAAAATCTCGAAGACCTGAAAAAGCGCCTGGACGACCTGGATGAAAAATATAGAAACTCCCTTTTGTCGACCTCCAAAAGGGATTTCGTGGTAAATCATGCGGCTTTTGGCTACATGGCGAAGCGATATAATCTGAACCAGATAGCCATAAGCGGCCTTTCTCCCCAGCAGGAGCCTTCTCCCAAAAAGCTGGCAGAGCTTGCAAAGTTGTGCAAAGAAAGGGACATAAGATATATAATGGTTGAGGCTGCGTCGAGCTCCAAACTGGCTGAGGTGCTTGCAAAGGAAACGGGAAATAAGGTTCTGGTTTTGCATCCCCTGGAGAATTTAACTGATGAAGATATAAGAGCCGGCAAGGATTATTTTTCCATAATGCTGGAAAATTTAGAGAATCTAAAAAGGGCCCTCAATGAGTAGGAGGAAGAGGGTATGGACACACCGGTAGTAGAACTTAAAGGTGTGAGTTTTTCTTATGGAGGTCCTAAAGTTTTGGAAAAAGTTAATATGAAAGTGGAAAAAGGCGATTTCTTCGCGCTGATTGGGCCCAACGGCGCCGCAAAGACAACGCTTATGAAGGTAATGCTTGGACTTGTCGTTCCTAATGAAGGTGAGGTAAAGCTGTTCGGAAAAAACGTTAAAAGCTTTCGTGAGTGGCATAAAATCGCTTACGTTCCTCAGAATGGAGGGCAGATAAATCTGTCTTTTCCTGCGACGGTCAGAGAGGTTGTGGCGTCGGGGCTTTTTGGAAAGGCAGGATCTATGAAAGGCAAATCGGTGGTTGAAGCTGTGAGAAAGGCCATGGCTACGGTCGGCATAGAACCCCTTGCGGCAAGACTTATAGGGGAACTTTCAGGGGGAGAGCGGCAAAAAGTGTTTCTGGCCCGCAGCCTCGTCGGAAATCCGGAAGTGCTCTTTCTGGATGAGCCCACGACCGGTATCGACGCCGAATCCCAGGAGGAATTTTACGGCCTTTTAGAGCATTTCAATAAGGAGAGGGGCTTAACGGTGGTGATGATAACCCACGATATAGGCATGGCTTGCGGCATGGCGAATAAAATCGGGTGCGTGAAAAGCGGCAAAGTGGACGTCCACGAAAATACGAAGGATGTAACCGAAGATCACATAGCCGAAATAATGGGCTACAGCATGAAAAACAAGCGCCAGACTGAAAGATGAAGGAAGGAATTGTCATGGAGATATTTCAGTATTCCTTTATGGTCAGGGCCTTTGCGGCCGGAATCGCCTCTGCCTTGGTTACTTCCTCCATAGGGGTGTTTGTGGTGTTGCGCCGCATGTCGATGGTGGGCGACAGCCTATCTCATGCATCTCTGGCGGGGGTTGCGGCCGGGATGTTCTTTGGTTTTTATCCCTTTTACGGTGCCTTGGCGTTTTCGGTCCTGGCCGCTTTACTCGTTGAGATGGTCAGGGTTACTTTTAAAAGGTACGCCGAGGTAGCCCTGGCGGTTGTAATGTCGGCGGGCATGGGGGTGGCCGTGGTGATGATAAGCCTTGGCAGGTCGTTTAATGTCGACCTTTTCTCGTACCTTTTCGGCAGCCTGATGGCGATAACGGAAGAAGACATCAAATTGATGATAATCTTGGGATTTTTTGTCATGTCTGCTCTTTATCTTTTGCGCAGGCAACTTTTTTCCATAGCCTTCGACGAGGAAACGGCTAGACTTTCCGGAATACCCGTCAATACGGTGAATGTGCTCTTTTCAATACTTACCGCCCTTACGGTGGCCATATCGGTTAAAATAGTGGGTACGCTGCTTGTCTCGGCGCTCATAGTCATCCCCGCTGCCGTAAGCCTTCAGCTTGCCAGGAGTTTCAGTTCGGCGATTTTTATATCAAATATAGTGGCCGCTTTTTCGGTGATAATGGGTCTTTACCTTTCCTTTTATTTCGATTTGGCACCGGGCGGCACGATAGTGCTCATTGCTTCAGCGGTGTTATTTGTCGTTCTTATTGGCAAAAGGAGGGCAGTTTAGGGTGGAGTTTGAAGAATTTTTGAGAAAAATGGGACTTAAAGTGACCAATCAAAGACTTGCGATAATGAGAGTGCTTGGCAGCTCAGGGACTATGACCGCAATGGAAATATTTGAAAAAGTAAAGGAGATACTTCCTGGAGTGAATTTCTCTACGATATACAGAAATGTGGAAATCATGAAAAAAAGGGGAATACTATGTACTGTAGTGAGAAGCGATGGAATACCTACTTATCTCCTTAGGATAGAAGAAGCCCATCATCACCACTTTATATGCAAAAGATGCGGAAAGTCTCTGGTCATAGAATACTGTCCTATGAATTTTATGGGGGAGGAGGTAAAAAAGAAGGGATTTGTGCCTGTTGAACATGAATTCGTAGTGTACGGATTTTGCAGGGATTGCGATACGTCTGATTTTGAGGATAAAAAGGAGAGGTTTTTAAGATGAAGAGGTTTTTTTTAATTGTTGCGCTGTTACTGGCATTGTCGCTAGTTTTTACGGGATGCGTGAAGAAAAATCAAATTGGGGGAGATGATCAAACAAAAAAAGAGGTGGAAGTGACCGATTATTTTCCAATTGCGGAAAATCTTTATTGGGAATACGAAGGCATCGGCAATGAGTTCGCAGGAGGAAGGGTAGATACGGAATTTATTGAAGGAAACAGGGTTCAGCTTTCCCAAAACAACGGCGGTACTGTTGTCGCGAAGGTATTCGAGGTGAGTGACGAAGGGATAAAACTTATAAACTCTATCGAAGAGAGCTATTTCAGGATTAACTATCTGAAAAAAGAGCCTTCCCAGGAGAAATACTTTTTAAAATCGCCGCTAAAGGAAAAAAGTAGTTGGCAGGACGGCGATACCACTTGGACTATTGAAAGCCTGGATGAAAAAGTAAAAGTACCTGCAGGAGAGTTTACATGCATTAAGGTTGTGGGGAAGGCAGGAGAGTCGACAGTAGAAAGATATTTTGCAAAGGGCGTGGGATTGGTAAAACAAAAATTCATTCAGGGCGATATGGTAGTGGAAGAAAATCTCTCTAAATATGGCGATGCCCAAAAAGACAATTCCCTGCCCGAAAAGGAACTGGCAATTTATTATCCTTCGAAAAACGTAGATAAATTGCTGGAAGATAGGGTGGTAGAGAAGTTTAAAACCGGTGAAACTCTTGCTGAGAGGATAACCGGGCTTTTAAAAGAAAAAAAATACAGTGTGCTAAGCGAGGATGTAAAACTCTTGAATTTAGAAAGGGAAAATGGTGTTCTCAGGCTTAATTTCTCTAAAGAACTCATAAGCGGTATGAACGCAGGTTCCGGATATGAAGCTCTGCTTATAGACAGCATAGTAAACACTTATGGGAAAAATTTCGATGCCGAAGGTGTTATTTTAAACGTGGAAGGCAAAGGATACGAGTCCGGACATTTTGTGTTCGGCAAGGATGAGGTCTTGAAGGTGAAAAGGCAATCATAAACCTATAAAAAATTTTTCTAAATAGGGTTGCATTTTTTCGATTTTATGGTATATTATAATATCAAAAATAAAAAAATTAAATTCGATTCGATGACGGGGAAGAGTAACCTGGCTGTAAGGTCAAAGAGAGCCGCGGTAGGTGAGAGCGCGGTACCGGAAGTTGGGTGAATGGGCCCCGGAGAAGGTGCGGCGAAGGCAAGTAGTCGCATTCGGAAAGCCCTCCGTTAACATAAGGGCGGGGTATCGCCGGAAAGGCCGTACCCTTAGAGTGAGCCTGTCCAGGATGGCAAAAAGCATTTCATCTCCTTGGGTGAAATGCTTTTTTGTTAATAACAGGCTAATTTGGGTGGCACCGCGGATGAAAAGCATCCGTCCCTTGGGGGATGGATGCTTTTTTTATTCTGATATTTTAAACATTAATTTAAAGGAGGTATTTTTGTATGAAATTAAGGGATATGGTTCTGACTTCTCTTTTGATGGCAATAGGCCTGGTGCTCCATCAGGTCACACCGCCCATAGTCGCGGGGATGAGGCCCAATTTTCTCCTGGTGATGTTGTTTGTTTCACTCTTTATAAATCCTACTCCCAGAAATGCCTTATTGGCGGGGATGTTGGGAGGTATATTCGCAGCGCTTACCACTAGTTTCCCCGGTGGACAGATAGCCAATATAGTGGATGAACTTATAACCTCCCAGGTAATGGCAGCGTTAATTAGAAAAGGGAAGAACGTGAATCAAAAGATAATGGTTCCCCTGGTCGGTTTTATAGGAACTATCATGAGCGGTACGAATTTTCTTCTCGTTGCCATGCTGGTAACGGGTGCGCTCCCCGCCGCGTTTCCAGTTTTATTTACGACGATAGTAGTTCCGACGGCTGCCATTAATACGGTGGCCACTTCTGTCCTTTATGGCATTATCTCTGCTACAAGCAGCGTTCAAAGACAGAAAGATGTGAATCAATAGATTTCCCGGGATTCCCCGGGCTTTTATTTTTATTGGACAATTTTGATGGTATAATATAATAAAAAAATAAGGCTAAAAAATATTTCTGCGTATCTGGAGGGTTTGTGTTGAAAGAGCAAGACGAAAAGATAACAGAAGCAAAAATAAGAGATTTGTTTTCGACAGCGCTCAAAAACGGAGAAAAAAGAGCGAGCAATTTCCTCAACCCAGCGCAGCAAAAATTGGCAGAAGAGATATCCCGGGATTTTCCCGGCGCCGGTTACTTTTTCGATGGAGGGTTGGAGGAGGCTGAAAGAAAGATACTGGTGGTATTCCCCGAATATTTAAGAGAGGAGTCCTTTTCTTTGCCCGTGAAGGCCGTAAGGGTAACGCCGAAGGACCGGGAAGAACGGCCGGGACACCGGGATTACCTGGGAGCCGTGCTGAGCCTTGGCATTTCGCGCGATAAGGTGGGGGATATAGTCATACATTCCGAAGGAGCCGATATCGTGTTGAAAGAAGAAGTGGCCGAGTACGTGGGGCTCAACCTTGCCAAAGTCGGCAAAATCCCGGTGGAGGTTGAGGAGATATCGCTAAAAGAGGTGGCCCGCCCCGAAAGGCGGTATAAGGAGATAAAGGGCACCGTCGCTTCGCTTAGGCTTGATGCAATCGCGAGCCTCGCCTTCGGCATATCAAGGTCCAAAATGGCCCCTTACATAAAAGGCGAAAACGTGCGGGTGAATTTCAGGACCGTGAAGGACCCTTCTGCGGAGGTGAAGGAAGGGGATGTCATCTCCGCTCTGCGGCTGGGAAGGGCTAAAGTGGTCGAAATAGGGGGGAGCAGCAAAAAGGGAAGGATTTACGTGACATTGCACAGATTCACGGGTTAAATTTAAATCAAAGCTGGTGGTAAGGTGCTTTATTTTCTCACAAAGCTTTTACTCAGATGCTTTTTTTCCCTGACCGGAGGGGTAAAGGCGAGAGGACTTTCAAACGTGCAAAAGGAAGGTCCCTTAATAATAGTTTCCAACCACCAGAGCATCCTAGATCCGCTTGTAATCATGGCTTTTATTCCCAGGAAGCTGCGATTCATTGCGGCTGCCTATCTTTTTAGGATTCCGGGACTCAATATTTTGTTGAGACTTTACGGAGCTATACCGGTCAATGATGCCAAACGAGGAGATGTTTCCTCCCTGAAAAAGGCCCTTAGGACCTTGAAAAAAGGTGGGGCGGTGGCCCTTTTCCCCGAAGGCGGTGTGAGCGTAGATGGCAAGTTACGACCATTCAAGCCGGGGTTTGCGTACCTTGCTTTGAAGTCTGGAGCGCAAGTGCTGCCGGTTGCAATAAGGGGAACGAAAGATGTGCTGCCTGTTGGGAAATATTTGCCGAGAAGGGGAAGGATTGAGCTTATTATGGGTAAAGCTATATCGGTAGAAAAGAAAGGCAAGATAAGCGAAACAGAGAAGAGGATATTTGCCGAAACGAGCAAAAAAATAGAAGAAAGCATAAGGGCGTTGCTCTTTTGCAAATTTGAGGAGGTAAATTATGTTAAAAATTGAAATCCCGGGAGAGGGTATTATCAAACTCAGGTATTTGGTTTTGGATTACAATGGGACAATCGCGGTTGACGGGAAATGTTCTGAAAAAGTTAAGGGGCTGCTTTTGGATATCGCCAAAACGCTTGATATTTACGTGCTCACGGCCGATACTTATGGGTGTGCCTATGAAGAGATAAAGGGCCTCCCCGTAGAGTTTCACAGGGTTAGCCCTTTAAATGGAGGCGAGGATAAAAGAACTTTTGTAGAAAAGCTGGGCGGAGAATATGTGGCGGCTGTAGGAAATGGAAAGAACGATGTGAAAATGTTTAAGGCTTCCAAATTGAGGGTAGCTGTTATAGGCAGGGAAGGGGCTTTTTGGGAAGCATTGATGAATTCCGATATAGTAGTTACTTGCCCCGAAGAAGCCCTTGAATTGTTTTTAAATACGAAGAGAATAGTTGCTACTTTAAGGAAATAATTTTATGAATTTTATTTTCTTTAGGGCTAAACAAAGGGCTATATAGCCCGTTTTTTTTTATAATAATTTCGAAATTTCTTCGAGTTTTTCTATATGATCGATCAATCCCTGAACAGCCTTGGAAATCTCTTGAGAAGCTGCAGCTTGATTGCGGGAAAATTCGAATGTAACTTTTATATCCTCGTTTATTTCAGATATCCTCTCTCTCATATTTAATGTTAAAGCCTTCACTTCTTCTACCGATTTTTTGCTGGTTTCAGCCATCTTCCTTATCTCCGTGGCTATTACGCCAAATCCCCGCCCAGTCTGCCCCGCCCTTGCAGCTTCGATGGCGGCGTTGATACCCAATATCTGAGACTGGGCTGCTATATCTCTAATAACGTCGAGGAATTTTTCGCTTTCTTCTACCTGCTTTAGGAGTTCCTCCCTCATCTTGTCTATTTCTTCCATGTTTTTCGCAAGTTCGCTTGCCATTGCTGCTAATTCTTCTGTAGAGGCCGTGATTTCTTCAACTGTAGCAGCAAGAACCTGGACTATTTCTTCGAGGGTTCTTTGATTTTTTAAACTCATGGCGAGTGCCAGACATCCTACGATTTCTCCGTTTTCTCTGACAGGCAGTGCTATCGATTTAATCGGCTGACCGTATACTTCTTTGGGAATTTCGGTTTTTTGAATAGTTCCAGTCGTTATGGCTTTTTTTATCCCGGTATTTTCTGGAATCCTTTCCCCTACTGCCCGCGAGACACCCAGTTTTTCATAATTGAAGTTGGCGATAAAGTATTCTCGATCGGTTATTGCTATGGAACAATCGATTGGAAACAACTCCACAAATAAGGGAGCGACTTTAATTAGAAGGTCTAGAATGCCAGCTTTTGAGGAATTTGAATCAGGATGGAAAGTGTCAATAAAATTGCCGTTTAATTTTTGCAAAGACATTTTACATCACCCTTTTGATTATATTTTAAGCGCTTGGAGCTCCTTTTATTATAGCAAATTTCATAGTTGCATGAAAATATTGTATTAAGATGAACTTTGCAGCTTAACTGCGAAAAATAATAAAATGCAAATACAATTTAAAAATATTGACAATTTAATAATACTGTGATATTCTTAAGATGTATATACATGTCAATTGAGATTTGAAAAGGAAGGAGCCAAATATGGAAAAAAGATTTTTAGCGCCGAAAGAAATTATAGAAGCCACTATTGCGGCGGGAAAAAAGAAAGCTGGTCTTACTTTTTTACAAATGCTTCTTTTGGGATTGTTGGCAGGGGTCTATATAGGGTTTGGCGGATTTGCTTCAATTACCATAATGCAGACTTTGAAGAATATAGATACAGGTCTTATGAAATTTGCCGGTGCCATGGTCTTTCCCGTTGGACTCATGTTAGTTGTGATTTGCGGTGCCGAGCTTTTTACAGGAAATAACCTGATGGTGTTTTCGCTATTGAGAAAGGAGATTGACGGCAGGAGACTTTTGAGAAATTGGATTACGGTATATGTGGCTAACTTTGTGGGTTCCGTGCTGCTTGCATTCCTTATCGCAAAGGGAGGATATTTGCAGGGAAGCGTGAAGGAGCTTACGCTTTCCGTAGGGCAAAATAAATTATTTTCAGATTTTACCACACCGCTTGTTAGAGGCATATTATGCAACGTGTTGGTGGTCCTTGCCGTGATGATGGCGACTTCCTCGCAAGACATAATTTCAAAGATCTTTTCGTGTTGGTTTCCGATAATGCTTTTTGTGCTTTCCGGGTACGAGCACAGTGTGGCAAATATGTTTTTCATCCCGCTTGCAAAATTCGGCGGAATGAATGTAGGATGGGGAGAAATTTTTGCGAAAAATCTAATCCCCGTGACATTGGGGAACATCATCGGAGGAGCAATAGTAGTGCCTCTGTTCTACTTTACGGCGTATTTCGTGGAAGAACAAAACCGCGATTTTAAGATCTAAAATGTGTATTTTGCAATACTATACTCTTTAGTAAGAAAGGTGGAGATTTTACGGATGTTCGTTAAAAGCAGTTTGGAGGATTTTGTAGAAGTTCTTTCATCTAAAGATCCGGTCCCGGGTGGAGGCGGGGCTGCAGGGCTAGCAGGTGCGCTCGGGAGTGCACTAGGCGGGATGGTATGCAACCTTACGATAGGAAAGGAAAAATATAAGGATGTGGAGCCTGAAATAACAGATATTCTCGAGAAGTTGAAGGACCTTCAGAGGAAGCTGCTCTTGTTAGTAGATGAGGATGCTGAGGTCTTTAAAGAAGTAGCCGCTGCTTATAAGCTCCCAAAGAATACAGAGGAGGAAAAGCAGAGAAAAAAGGAAGCGCTTAATAAGGCATTGAAGAATGCTTGTCAGGTGCCGCTCAAGATAATGGAATATTCCCTAGAAGCGTTGAAATTGCAAAGAAGGCTGGCAAAGATAGGTTCAAAAATGGCAATAAGTGACGTAGGAGTAGGGGCGCTCCTTTTGAAGGCAGCGGTTCACGGAGGAAAACTTAATGTGCTTATAAATTTAGGAGGACTCGATGATAAAGAATTCGTGGGAGACATGAAGAAATACATAGATGACATAAGTAAAGAAGCCGATATTTTGGCAGAGGAAGCCTATAAAGAAGTATTGGGTAAATTATAAGGGCAGTAATGGTAAATAAAATGAAAGAGATATTTGCAGGGAGGTGATATATATAGATTTCTCCAAAATAATAAAAAGAGGTGTTTAAAAAAATGAAAAGTCCGGAAGAATTAGCGAAGGAAAGAATGAGGCGGATTGATGCGGCAGTAAACCTCGAAGAACCTGACCGGGTGCCTTTTAGTGGCGTAGGTGGCGATGTGATTGCAGCCTATGCTGGCATAACCCAAGAAGAATTTTGTTTCGACTACAAAAAAGCAAAAGAAGCTATTGTAAAATTCAACAGGGATTTTCCTTGTGACTGGACTTTTGCAGCAGGTTTTGTAGGGGTAGGAGTTCCTCCGCTTACTTATGCTTTTGCCGACGACCCTGATGTTTCGGCTACGGTTGGAATGGCTATGTTTGGCACGATCCACGACATTACAGGAGATGTATGCACCAGGTATCCAGGGCGGGAAATCGAAAGCAACTGTTCGCCGCAGTTCATCGGTGGGAAGTTCATGGAAGTTGAAGAGTACGACGACCTAATTGAAAATCCGGTCAAGTTCATAGCAGAGGTTATAATTCCGAGGATATGCCGCAACATGAATGCTCCGCGCAATGCCATGGCGACTATGATAAGGCTTGGGATGGAGGCCGAAAAAATCAAAAGCTTTGCCATGGAAGTGGGTATGGAATTAGCACGGCTAGGATATCCTTCCATACCTATCACAATGGGGTATACTCCCTTGGACCTCATAGGAGATGGTCTGAGGGACGAACTCAACTTAATACTTGACCTTCGCAGGTATCCGGACAAAGTAAAAAAAGCGTGCGAAGCGCTGGTAGAGCCGATTTTAAAAGCCGGATTGGCCTTAAAGCCTTTAGGAATTAAATACGCTTTTATACCGTTGCATCTCAACGAATACCTCTCTCCAGAACTTTACAACGAATTTTACTGGCCCTATTTGAAAGAAGTAATAATGGGTTTTGCAAAGGAAGGTATAAAGTCATTTGTTTTCTTTGAAGGTAGGCATGATGCGCACCTTGAGACGATTTTAGAACTACCTAAAGGATGGGGAATAGCCTATTTCGAGAAAACCGACGTGAGAAAGGCGAAAGAAATATTGAAGGGGCATACCTGCGTGATGGGTGGAGTACCGATCAGCCTTATCGTAAGCGGCACGCCCGAAAAAATCGACTCCTATGTGAAGGAACTACTTGAGGAAGTTAAGCCAGGTGGAGGTTACATACTCGCGACCAGCGTCGGAATTGCTCCTAGGGAGACACCGGTTAAGAACATAAAAGCTTTAATTGAGGCCGTAGAAAAATACGGCAAATATTAAATTTAATTAAAATATAGAGGGGGTTTAAGAAATTATGTTAGAGGAAATTTTGAAGAACATAGTAGAGATGGAAGAAGAGGAAGCTGTAAAGAAGGCGAAGGAATATCTGGATGGCGGAGGAGACCCGCAAAAGCTATTAGAAGTATGCAGGGATGCGATGGGAGAAGTGGGTTCGAGGTTTGAGAAAGGCGAATACTTCCTTTCCGAGCTTATATTAGGTGGCGAGATTTTCAGGCAGATAATGGAATTCACGCTTCCCAAACTGCAGAGCGGGTCGGTGAAGAAGATAGGCAAGATAGTATTAGGGACGGTAAAAGAAGACGTGCACAACATAGGAAAGGACATATTCAAAGTATTTGCGGAGGCTTCAGGGTTTGAAGTAATAGACATAGGAATAGACACGCCTGAGGAGAAGTTTGTAGAAGCGGTAAAGGAGCACAAGCCCGACATAGTGGGAATGTCATGTCTAATAACTGCTGGAGTAACTTCCATGAAAAAGACAGTGGACAAATTAAAGGAAGCTGGTTTAAGGGATAGCATAAAGATAATAATAGGTGGAGGCAGGGTAGACGAGAGCGTGAAGGAATTTGCGGGTGCCGATGCGTGGGCTGACGATGCAGCCAAAGGCGTGAGACTCTGCAAACAATTAATAGGCGTGGAGGGTTAAAAATATGATAAGCAACGCAAAAGAATTGGCAGAAAAAAGAATGGCTCGCCTTATGGCGGCGATAAACCTGGAGGAACCCGATAAAGTTCCCCTTGCTGGCGTGGGGGGAGATATTGTCCCGGCTTACGCGGGTATCAGCATGTATGAGTATTGTTATGACATGGAGAAAGCAGTGAAAGCTACCGAAAAGTTCATAAAAGACTTCCCGTGTGATTGGCCTTTTTCCGCTTCGGTTGTTGGTTTAGATGGCAGGGTATTTAACATAGCTTTTGCGGAATACCCAGACATTTCGATAAACCTTACGTTTATAACCGGGCCGATGCATGATGCCTTAGGAGATAAATATTATAGGTATCCAGGTAGGGAAATATCTCCCGATTCATCGCCGCAATTTATTGGCGGGGCTTTCATGGAAGCGGACGAATATGATCAATTAATAGCAGATCCAGTAAAATTTATAGCCGAAACTATCCTGCCTAGGGCCTGCCGCAACCTAGAGACACCCCGCAAGGCAATGGCGGCAATGGTTAGACTCGGAAGGGAGATATCCAATTTTAATGCTCTGATGGGTCAGATAGTCGGAAAAATGATCGAAAATGGGTACCCAGCGATGGCCCTCGGCGGCGCTTATGCGCCATTAGATTTGATTGGAGACTTCCTACGAGGTGTAGAAAACCTGCTACTCGATATTAGGAGGTACCCAGATAAAGTAAAAGCAGCTACTGAGGCACTGGTAGAACCGATAATGAATTACGCTCTGGCACACAAGAGCATAGGAGCTAATTTAGCCTTTATACCGCTACATCTGAATGAATACCTCTCGCCGAAGCTATATAAGGAATTCTACTGGCCGACACTTAAAGAAGTTATCGAGAGGTTAGTAAAAGAAGGCTTTAAAGTAATGGTTTTCTTTGAAGGCAAACACGATGCACACCTTGAGACGATTTTGGAATTGCCAAAGGGTTGGGGTGTGGCATATTTCGAAAAGACCGATGTCGTAAAAGCTAAAGAAGTTTTAAAAGGCCATACCTGCGTAATGGGCGGAATCCCGATGGGATTGATTGTGGGAGGAACTCCTGCCCAGATCGACGAATACGTCAAGAATCTGCTCGAAAAAGTAAAACCGGGTGGAGGATTTATACTAGCTCCCGGAGTTGGTACAGCCCCGAGAGAGACGCCGCTGGAGAACATAAAGGCCCTTGCAGAAGCAGTAGAAAAGTACGGTTAATAGAAAAAGCCGGCTGCAGAATTTGTCTGCGGCCGGCTTGAAATACCATAAAAAAGAGGGATAAAAGTCAGCCAAAATATCATAAAATTAATAAAAGAATAAAAAAAGAAAAAGATAATCACAAGTAATTATTGCAAGTTTTATCAAAATAAAAAATTAATAAAAATAAATCAAAGGGGATGAGATTTTATGTCAAACACCAGGTTTACGACTGTACTGGCTGTAATGTCGGTGTTTTTTATAGCTATGGGCATTGGTACAATTACGCCGGCATTGCAGAACATAGCCGAAGCTTTTCCCCACCTGCCGTTTAGCACGATCCTTCTCGCTTCGACGCTTCCGTCTTTGTTCATAATTCCTGCTACGGCTTGGTCGGGAATGGTAGCTGGCAAGACAGTAAGCTACAGGACTTTGCTCATAATAGGAACATTGCTCTTTGCTCTGGCTGGAGCTGCCCCTGTAATGATGAACGACTTTACGGTGATTTTGGTTGCAAGAGCGCTTTTCGGAATAGGGCTAGGAATTATAAGTCCTCTTGGAACTGCATTGATTTTAAGATTGTTTGAAGGGCAACAGCGGGCTAACATGTTGGGACTTTCCGGCGTTGTAATGAACCTCGGTGGCATAGTTCTTCAAATATTAGGCGGTATTCTTTGCACTATTAGTTGGAGATATGCTTTCCTTCCGCATCTTTTAGGTCTTTTAACGCTCTTCATGGTTCTCTTTATGTTGCCAGAACCTCCAAAAGTGGAGACTCAAGGAACAGGAGAAAAAGTTGGGATACCTGGAGCAGTGTATTTAATTGCTGCACTGTTTGGCGCAAGTGTGATGTTAAACTATCCCATGCTTGTCAATATGTCTACAATAATAATCACCGGAAATCTTGGCGACGCGGCTGCGGCTGGTTTTGTTCTTTCTATGTTTACAGTAGGAGGCATGATTGGAGGAGCTATTTTCGGCAAATTACACCAATATATCAAGAATCAGGCCATTACTGTAAGTCTACTCTTGATATCGCTTGGAATGGGACTCGTATATTACGCCAATAGCTTGATGATGCTGACGGCAGGTTCCACGCTGGTTGGAATGGGCTTCAGCATATTGATGCCCGCAGTGATGATGATAATAGGAACTATAGTCCACCCGTCGGCTTTTGCCTCGGCCTCAGGGATGCTAATGGCTTTTTTGAACCTGGGAGGCTTTATCTCAACGTACTATATAGCCATGCTTTTGAAAATCAACAGTTATATACGATTCCCGATTTTCGTCGCCATGGTTGTATACCTTATTAGCGCTATAATTTATGCCATTACTGGCGGTAGAAAGCAGAGCGGCGTTTCAGCTCAAGGTTGAAAAATCTCAATGTCCGAAATTAATTAAGAATTACAGCACCTGAAAAAGGTGCTTTTTTTTTAATAAAGGAGAATAAAAATTAAAATCACAATTGACTTATTAGAATAAAGTACAATAAAATAAAGACAAGTATATATTAGTGTATAATGGGGAGGGAAGGTTTATGGTGCAAGAGTCTAAAGACCTAGCTCAAAAGCGGTACGAACGCATAATGGCAGCTATCAACCTAGAAGAACCGGATAAAGTGCCTTTCAGGGGTTTTGGAGGGGATATAATCCCGGAATACTACGGCATATCATACCAGGAGTTTTGTTTTGACTACGACAAAGCGTTAAAGGCTATTGAAAAATTTTTGAAGGACTTTCCTTGTGATTGGTCTTCGGCGGGATTGGCAGGGCTGGACGGAAGAGTATTTAGCATTGCATTTGCAAATTGGCCGGAAGTTACAGTAAATACTACCTTTATAACTGGCCCGATGCACAAAGTTTTAGAAGACAAATATTACCGCTATCCAGGAATGGAGACCAGCGAAAATTCCTCGCCGCAATTCATAGGAGGTACATTCATGGAAGCAGATGAATACGATAAGTTAATCGAAGATCCGGTAAAATTTGTCGCAGAAACAGTATTGCCAAGAGCTTGTAAGAATCTAGAAAGTCCTTCTTCGGCTATGGCTACAATGGTAAAGTTAGGAGAGGAATTTGCAAAATATAATGCTGCAGTCCGGCAGTTGGGGGCTATTGCTGCTTCCATGGGATATCCATCAATCCCTATGGGAGGAGCTTACGCGCCGCTTGATATAATTGGAGATTTTTTAAGAGGAATAGAAAATGTTCTACTCGATATAAGGAGGTATCCGGATAAGGTTAAAAAAGCTGCTGAAGCATTGGTAGAGCCGGTAACGAAGTATGCACTATCCTTTAAAGCCAGAGGTGCTAAACTAGCATTTATCCCGCTTCATCTAAATGAATATTTGTCGCCGAAACTGTACAAAGAATTTTATTGGCCGACGTTGAAAAAGGTCATCTTGAACCTATTAGATGAGGGAATAAAATCGTTTGTATTTTTTGAAGGAAACCATACCCCTCATCTGGAGACTATCTTAGAGCTACCCAAAGGATGGGGTATTGCGTATTTTGAAAAGACGGACGTGGTCAAAGCGAAAGAGGTCTTAAAAGGCCATTCCTGCGTGATGGGAGGGATACCGGCTAACTTAATAATCGGTGGGACTCCGGCGCAGATTGACGAGCATATAAAGACTCTCATGGAAAAGGTAAAACCGGGCGGTGGATTTATACTGTCCACCACTATAGGGACGCTTCCTAGGGAAACCCCTGTTGAAAATATAAAAGCGCTGATAGATGCTATTGAAAAATACGCTTGATGAATACTATTATTAAATTAGATCCTGTTAATACTGCCGCTTTGCGGCAGCTTGTTTTTTAATTTCGCAATGTATGGAGGTAAGTTTTGATGAATGTTTATAAAGTTACAATTCTTCCGGATAACATTCAAATATCCGTTCAAGAAAATTCTACCCTGAAGAAGGTTTTTACTGAAAACGGCATAAAATTTGAATTTCCGTGCGGAGGCATGGGGAAATGCAAAAAGTGCAAGGTAAGGGTGATTAGTAAAAATTCCAGCGAAGAGGTTTTGGCGTGCCAGTACAAGGTTGTAGAGGAAGTGAAGGTGGAAATATCCAAGAAGGAGCAAAAGTATGAGATTTTGTCGGAAGGCGTTGAAAAAAAGGTAGCTCTAGATCCCCTGATTAAAAAGCAATACCGTGAGCTTCCACTGCCATCATTGGAGGACAACAGAGATGATTGGAAAAGACTGGATAATATCGGTTTAAAGCCCAAACTCAGGATTTTAAGAGAATTACCTGAGATATTGAGAAAGAGTAATTATAAAGTTACCGTTTCAATTTGGAATGATGAAGTCCTGGCCGTGGAAAAAGGGGATACCAGCCGGGAACTTTTAGGTATGGCTTTCGACATAGGAACGACGACAATAGCCGGCTATCTTATAAACTTGAGCACCGGCAGCGAAATAGCCAGAGTATCCGCACTGAATCCGCAGACAAAATACGGGGCCGACGTTATTTCAAGAATAAATTTGGCTTCCGAGACGCCGGATGGATTGGAAAAACTTCACGCAGAAGTGATAAATGAAATCAACAATTTAATCGACAAGGCATTGAGAGGTACCGATTTTAAGCGAGAGGACATTTACGCAGTTACAACAGTGGGCAATACGACCATGCAGCACCTGTTTTTAAAGGTGCAGCCAAAGCACCTGGCCTTAGCTCCCTACGTGCCCGTTTTTTCAGAGCCGATGGTCGTGGATGCGAGTGAACTTGGTATTGACATCAACCCGAACGGCAAGGTTTTTACACTGCCGAACATTGCCGGGTTTGTAGGGGCGGACACGGTGGGCGCGGCCCTGGCATGCGAGATGGACAAGTACGATGACCTCAGGCTGCTGATAGATATAGGTACTAATGGAGAGATGGTGCTCGGCACTAAAGAAAGGCTCTTTGCCTGTTCCACTGCTGCAGGGCCCGCCTTTGAAGGTGCTCACATAGCTTGCGGCATGAGAGGGGCGACTGGAGCTATAGATCATGCGAAAATAGACGGAGAAGTAAAGTACACGGTGATAGGCGGGGTTGAGCCTGTAGGTATATGCGGGTCTGGACTTTTGGATATTGTGGCGGAGCTTCTGAAAGTGGGCATCGTGGACAAAAAAGGAAGAATCCTTAAGCCCGAGGAACTTTCCGGGGAAGGGGAAATTTACAAAGATAGAATTAGAGAGATAAACGGAATAAGAGCATTTATTATTAAGGAGAATACATCGACCGGGCAGCCTGTGTATATAAACCAGAAAGATATAAGGGAGCTGCAGCTTGCTAAAGGAGCCATAGCCGCCGGAATTGAAATTTTATTAAATACTTTCGGGGCTAAAGTGGGAGACATAAAGGAAGTATTTCTTGCGGGGGCTTTCGGGAATTATCTGAACCCCGAGAGCGCGTGTAAGATAGGACTCATACCGCCCGAACTGGAAGGTAGGATTAAACCAGTTGGTAATGCCGCCGGGACCGGGGCAAAACTTGCGCTTGTGTCCGAAAAAGAATACGAGCGAGCACTTGCACTTTCCCGGAAGATCCATTATATAGAACTCAGCGCGGTGAGCGAATTCAGCCGGATTTTTGCCAAGAAAATAGAATTTTAATTAATAGGTTCGATTTTTTCCGCAACCACCGTCCTGCGGCCATCGTCGTTAAAATCCACCCAGCCCTCCACCGCCACTACCGAGCCGGTGTAAATATAAGGTTCGAACAAGGTCAATTTTTGCGGGAAAACGACAAATTCTACCGAACCGGTCAGGTCTTCCAAACGGGCGAAGACCATGCGCTTTCCGCTGCGGGTTCTGCCGGACCTGGGGTCCAGCACTATGCCGGCGAGTCTTACATTTTGCCGCTGGCATATTTCTTCGATTTCGGAAACCGTATGGGTAGATACTTGCCGTTTTTCTGCCACAAACTCCATAGGGTGGGCCGTTATGTAATAGCCCATCGCCATTACTTCCTGGGCCAGCTTTTGAGAAGGAGTGAAATCTTCGATATCCAGTTCCGCTACCATTGCTTGAATGTCCGAGATTTCGTCTATGAGGCAGAGCTGCCTTTCGTGCGCTGGTTGTTTTTCGGAAAGCAGCCATTTCAAAGATATAAGCAACGATGCCCTCGGTATGCCGAAAGAATCGAAAGCTCCGGATAATATAAGAGATTCTAAGACCTTGGCGTTTATAATTTTGCGGTCCACCCTGTGGCAAAAATCAAAGAAGCTTTCAAATGGACCGTCCCGGCGTGTCTTTAAAATTTCTTCGATTCCGCGGGGTCCCAGGTTTTTTATGAGGGCAAGGCCGGTCCTGATGGCCTTATCACCTTCGGGGTGAAAACCCGCTCCGCTCCTGTTTATATCCGGTAAGAGAAGTCTTATCCCCCGGCGGCGGGCTTCGCAAAGGTAAAGCTGAAAGCGGGAGGGCGAATCCGAGTAAAGGTTAAAAAGCGATGAAAAGTACTCCAGGGGGAAATGCTCCCTCAGATATACGGTGCGGTAAGCGGTTATGGCATAAGCTACGCTGTGGGACTTGTTAAAGCCGTAATCTCCGAAGGCTGCCAGGGTGTCGAAGATTTCCCTGGCGGCTTTTTCGTCAATACCCCTTTCCATTGCTCCTTTCAAGAAGCGCGGTTTTTCCGCTTCTATTTCCTCCCTTTTCTTTTTTGCTATGGCCCGGCGCAGCAGATCCGCTTCGCCGGGAGTGTAACCTGCAATGATGCAGGCTGCCTGCATCAACTGCTCCTGGTAAACGAAGACGCCATAAGTCTCTTTTAAGAGGGGTTCGAGGGCGGGGTGGATGTACGAGACCGGCTTTCTGCCCAGGCGGCGCGCTATGAATTCCTCCGCCATACCGCTCTTTAGAGGTCCGGGGCGGTACAAGGCCAAAACGGCTGAGAGGTCTTCGATATTTGCGGGTTTTATCCTTCTCAGCATATTTCTCATTCCGGAGGATTCAAGCTGGAAGCACCCGCCGGTGTCTCCACTGGCAAGGGCGCGGTAAGTGGCTTTGTCGTCTAAAGGGATTTCTTCGGGTCTTAAGTTTATGCCGTGCCGCTCGCGAACGAGCTTTAATGTCTCGCCGATTACGGTCAAAAACCGGAGTCCCAGAAGGTCTATCTTTACAAGGCCCAGTTCCTCTAAGGCATACATGTCGGCCTGGGTTATAATCTCCTCCCCCGAGGCCCGCTGCAGAGGAAGGTATTCCGTGAGGGATTTGTCGGTTATTACGACTCCGGCGGAATGCTGGGTTATGTGCCTGGGGAGGCCCTGGAGCTGACGGGCTATTTCGAAGGTGCGGCGGATTTCCTGGTCGCCTTTGACTAGGTTCGAAAAATGAGGGCTTTCTCTTAAAGCTTCCTCCAGGCTGGTATGCGAATAGGGTATTAGAGAACACGCTGCATCTATTTTTTCGTAATCGAGTTTCAGAGCCCTGCCGGTGTCCCTGAGGGCTGCCCGGGCTTGCAGGGTGGAAAAGGCGCCCACGTGGGCGATGCGCTCGGGTCCGAAGCGGCGCCTTATGTATTCCAGCACTTCTCTCCTCCCTACATGGCAGAGGTCTACATCGATGTCGGGCAAACTCACCCTTTCCGGATTTAAAAATCTTTCGAAGATGAGGCCGTATTTTATTGGGTCCACGTTGGTTATGCCGAGCAGGTAAGCTACGAGGCTTCCTGCCGCAGAGCCGCGTCCAACCCCTACGGTAAACCCTTTCTGACGGGCAAAATCCACGATATCCTTGACGATTAAAAAGTAGCCGGAAAAGCCCGTGGTTTTTATGACGGAAAGTTCCATAGAAAGTCTTTTTTCGACTTCCCGGGGCGGTGGGCTGCCGTAGCGCGCAATCATTCCTTCAATGCAAAGTTCACTGAGGTGCTCGTCGGCACTTTTTCCTTCCGGGAGCGGGATTTCGGGGAGTTTGGTCTTTCCGAGGCTTAATTTTACGTTGCACCTTTCAGCTATGGCTTCGGTATTTTTTAGGGCCTCCGGAATTTCTCGAAAAATGGATTCCATTTCCGCCTGGCTTTTTAGGTAATACTCTTTTCCGGGAAGATGCAAAGCTTGATTCAGCGACGAGAGAGTTTGGACTGCCAGTAAAACCTTGTGAATTGCGGCGTCCGAAGGGTAAAGGTAATGAACGTCGTTGGTGGCCACCGTTTTGATTCCGAGCTTTCGGGCAATGGCATTGAGCCAGAAATTGGCCTTTTTCTCGGAGGAAAGTCCGTGGTACTGAAGTTCGAGGAAAAAGCCGTCGCGGCCGAATATATCTTTATACTCTTTTGCAGCTTCTTCGGCCGCTTTTACTTCGCCTTTAAGGATGAGGCTGGCCACCTCCCCTTTGAGACACCCGCTCAGGGCTATAAGGCCATTGGAATGGGATGCGAGCAGCTTTTTGGATATTCTGGGGCGGTAGTAGAAGCCTTCCAAATGCGAGCGGGTAACCAAAGACAGAAGGTTTTTCAAGCCCTCCTGGTCTTCGGCAAGTAACACCAGGTGATAAGGAGTCTCCTTTCCGCGTTTTTGAAACAAGTCTTCCACCACGTAAACTTCGCAGCCCAAAATGGGTTTTATTCCCGCCTCGGTGCACAGCTTGTAAAACGGCACCATCCCGTAAAGGCCGCCGTGGTCGGTTAGAGCCAGGGCCGGCATGGAAAGTTCTGACGCCCTTTTTACCAACTGGGGGAGACGGCAGAGGCCGTCGAGCATGCTGTATTCCGAGTGGACGTGAAGGTGGCAGAATGGCATGGGCATCATCTCCGAACAAACGTTTGATATATTTAATTATATACCCGGTTTTTCTTTTTTAAAACAGGTAATTTTGGGAAGAATTTAATATGAGAATGGAAAATTGGAGGTAAAGTGTTGATAAAAGAAGCGGCAGCCGGAATAGTGGCGGGTATCTTCTCGGCATTTTTTGCCATGGCGATAAACACGAAATTCGCGAAATACTCAAAAAGGAGTGCGGTGACTTTCGGAGCACCGGTGGTCGAGGAGATTTTGAAGACGTCGGCGGTAATTTTTGGTGGTAGCGTGTTTTTGTCCCACCTGACCTTCGGAATGATTGAGGCTATATGCGACGTGGCAAAAAAGGGAGGTAAAAAAGCTTTGGTGGCGGGGATATCGGCGGTTTTAAGTCACGCCATTCTCGGGCTTGTCACGGTCTTTGTATGGGATGTTTTTAAAAGCCTGTATGTCGGGATTTTTGTAGCTTGCATTCTTCACATTGGATGGAATAGTCTGGTGATGTTAAGTTGTCAGGAGCGGTAATATTTTATATAATAAATACATAGCTTTTTAAAAGATGAAATATAGCGGAAGTATTTATCAGAAAATTTTAAAATATATCCATAAAAGTAAAGGGAGAAAAGATGGATGTACGAATTATATCTCGAGAAATGAGCGAATTAAAAAGGTTTATTGAAGACCTAAAAGGGGGGCTTTCCGGACTTTTGGCCTACGGCCTTTCGGATTCCCAGCGGGCTTTCCTCATAGCTGCTGTCAAAAAGGAAACACCAAGGTCGGTGCTTGTGGTGACTCCTGATTCGTTGGATGCCCGAAAGTTGACCGACGACCTTACGTACTTTTTGGGACCAGAAAATGTGGCTATTTTTACGGCAAGCTCGGTGATACCTTACGAGACAGCAGCTAAAAGTCCCGAATTTACAGCGCATAGATTGAAGGTTATTGAGAAGCTGCTTGCAGATAAAAATCCGGTAGTAGTAGCACCGTTACAGGCTTTGACGAATAAAATGATGCCACCTGATATTGTTAAAAAATTCACCATACGAATTAGCGTTGGACAAAAAATAAAGCTCGATGATATGACTTCGAAACTTTCCCTCATGGGATACGAAAGGGTGGACATAGTTGAAGGACCCGGCCAGTACGCGGTAAGGGGGGGTATTGTAGATGTATATCCCATAACTGTGGAAAACCCCTACCGCGTGGAATTTTTTGATGATGAAGTTGATTCTATTAGAGAATTTTCTGTGGAGGACCAGCGTTCTATAGAAAAACTTCAAGAAGTCTTCATTTCTCAAGCGAGAGAAGTGGTATTTGACAGGGAAACGGCAAGGAACGCAGCCATAAGCATAGCCCGCGAATTGGAGGAAAGGAAAAAAGTTTTCGAGCAAGTATCGTCTCTTGTGGAAGGCAAAAAGCTAGAAGAAAAAATAAATGAACATATAGAGAAGCTGCAAAGTGGGATGTTTTTCGAATCAGCTCAACTTTATATTTCTCATCTTTACCCGAATCTTTCTTCAATCATCGATTACTTTTCGCATCCTCCCATCGTCATAATGGTGGAACCGGGCAAAATAGTAGAAAGTGCCAAAACCTCTACTTTTGAAATTGAAGAGACCTACAAAGGGCTCCTGGAGAAGGGAGAAATCCTGCCGTCGGTTTCGGCAATGTATTATTCGCCTTTTGAGATTTTGGAAAATCTTACAAGGGCGCAGACCGTTTACGTTTCCACGCTTCCCCGCATTCCAAGGGAATTTGATGTAAAAGGGCTTTACTCATTTCAGTTCAGGGCAGTTGCCTCATTTCATGGCAAAGCGGACCTTTTGGTCGAAGAAATTAGCGACTTAAAGAAAAAAGGATACCGCACTATAGTTTTGTCGGGGACAGGCGAAAGGGGTATTCACTTAAAGAAGGCTCTGGAGGAAAAGGGTCTTGAGGCAGTATTTATTGGTTCGGTAGAAGGGGAACTTATGCCTGGAAAGGTTGTGATAACGCCGGGTTCCGTTGAAAAGGGCTTTTTGATTCCCGAGGCAAAGTTTGCCTTAATATCTGACCTGGATGTTTACGGACAACCCAAGATAAGAGCGCGAAGACCTAAATTTAGGCGTGAAGGTAAAAGAATTCATTCCATTGAAGAACTTTCAGCAGGAGATTACATTGTGCATATTTCTCACGGTATAGGCCGATATCTGGGAATCGAAACCCTGGAGGTAGACGGGCAAAAAAGGGATTATTTTGCTCTTCAGTATGCAGGTGGGGACAAACTCTATGTACCTACCGAACAGGTGGAAATGCTGCACAAATATGTAAGTCCTGAAGATAAACCCCCGAAGTTGAACAAGTTGGGGAGCGGTGAATGGGCGAAGGCAAAGGCTAAGGTAAAAGAGTCGGTAAAGCAAATGGCAAAGGACCTGCTTGAGCTTTACGCTGCCCGGCAGGCCATGAAAGGTTTTGCGTTTTCGCCGGATACGGTATGGCAAAAGGAATTTGAGGATATGTTCCCTTATGAAGAGACGCCCGACCAACTCACGGCCATAGAAGAAGTAAAAAAGGATATGGAAAGCAGTAAATGCATGGACAGGCTCCTTTGCGGGGACGTGGGGTACGGGAAGACCGAAGTTGCCATGAGGGCTGCTTTTAAAGCGGTGATGGACTCGAAGCAGGTGGCGGTATTGGTTCCCACTACAATTCTGGCTGAACAACATTACCGTACTTTTTCGGAAAGATTTGCGCCTTTCCCGGTAAAAATAGAGGTGATAAGCCGGTTTAAATCAAAAGCACAGCAGAAGGCTATTTTGAAAGACCTGAGGAAGGGAGCTATAGACATAATTATCGGTACCCATCGATTGCTGCAAAAGGATGTGAAATTTAAAGACCTTGGGCTTCTCATTGTGGACGAGGAGCAGAGGTTTGGCGTTGCCCATAAGGAAAAATTAAAACAGCTTAAAAAGAACGTAGACGTGCTTACATTAACGGCCACGCCTATACCTAGGACTTTACACATGGCGATGACTGGGATAAGGGATATGAGTATTATTGAGACGCCACCGGAGAATCGCTATCCTGTTCAAACTTACGTTGTGGAATATAGCGACGCTCTTGTAAGGGACGCCATTATAAGGGAGATTTCTCGAGGCGGACAAGTCTATTACGTCTATAATGTAGTGAATACCATTTATGAAGAAGCAAAAAGGCTTTCTCAAATAGTTCCTGAAGCGAGAATTGCCGTAGCCCATGGGAAAATGAAGGAAAGAGAGCTAGAAGAGGTCATGTTGGAGTTTTATGAACACAAATATGATGTCCTGGTATGCACTACCATAATTGAGACGGGACTAGACATACCAAGTGTTAACACCCTTATAGTGATTTCGGCAGACAGGTTTGGCCTTTCTCAGCTTTATCAGTTGAGGGGACGGGTCGGAAGGTCCAGCACCCAGGCCTTCGCATACTTCACTTATAGAAAGGATAAAGCGCTGAGTGAAACGGCTGAAAAGCGATTGGCCGCCATAAGAGATTTTACGGAGTTCGGCGCGGGTTTTAAAATCGCCCTGAGGGACCTGGAGATACGCGGTGCAGGCAACATCCTCGGCGCTGAACAGCACGGTCACATGATGGCAGTGGGGTACGACCTTTACTGCAAGCTCCTTGCGGAGGCGGTCCGGGAACTCAAAGGTGAACCGGAAAAAGAAGAAATTCAGCCCGTTATTGACCTGAAGCTCAGCGCCTATATCCCGGACGATTATATTAGCAACGCCGCCCAAAAGATAGACGTATACCGGCGGGTTGCAGCGGTGGAGAGCCTGGCAGAGGCCGATGACTTAGAGGAGGAAATAGAAGACCGGTTCGGCGATTTGCCCGAGCCTGCCCGGAATTTACTGGCGGTGGCCCGCCTCAGGGTGCTGGCGAAGAGATTGAAGCTTTCGAGCATAATCCAGCTGACCGATATCGTCGTTTTCAAGTTTCAGTCGGGCGGTGTTTTTTCACACGAGCAGTTTTCAGCTTTAAAAGAAGCTTTCAAAAGTAAGGTTACGTTTCAGGGCACGACCGTTCCTTCTTTTATCTTCAAGGTTAGAAACCTGGAAGGTCACAAGTTGTTATTTAAAATCGAGGGTGTGTTAAAGGAGATGGTGGAATTTCTACAACTTCCCTCTAATGAATAAAATAGGTTGCGGGGTTGTATACTATCTTTGAGAAAAATCTTTCTTTCGAAATTAAGGAGGGAAAACATTGAAGGCAACAGGAATTGTGCGGCGTATTGATGAGTTGGGGCGAGTCGTGATTCCGAAAGAAATCAGGCGAACCCTGAGAATCCGAGAAGGGGACCCTCTTGAGATATTTACCGACCGCGAAGGAGAAGTTATTTTAAAGAAATATTCGCCTATCGGAGAACTTGCGGACTTTGCAAAAGAATACGTGGAAGCCCTCCATGACTCCTTGGGTCATATCGCATGCATATCCGACAGGGACTCGATAATCGCGGTGGCTGGGACTCCGAAAAAAGAGCTTCTTGATAAATCTATAAGTTCAGACATCGAGGCTATTTTAGAAGAGCGCAAGACGGTTCTCATAAAAAAGACGAGCGAGAAGGAATACGTGAAGATAACGGCTGATGAAGAAGAGGGGAAAATAAAGTACACTGGTCAGGTGATAGTTCCTATAATAGCCGATGGCGACCCAATAGGGGCTGTAATTCTTCTTTCAAAAGACCCTAATGTTTCTATGGGAGAATTGGAGCTAAAGGTGGCAGAAACCGCGGCCGGTTTCTTTTCGAGGCAGATGAATATTTCCTGATAAAAACTAGCAGCAAAAAAGCTGCTAGTTTTTTTTATAATTCATGGCCTGTTCGAAAGAAAGTTTTGCTATCGGAGGCAGCACGCCGAATGCATCGGCGGTGAGGAAAATTATCGTGCGGGGATGCCCTCCCGTTCCGGGGATGACCGCGCCTGGTATGAAATCGACGGGATAGGCCGCGCGGGTATTTTCGGTGATGGCTTTGAGTTCCTGTTTTGAACCTCTTATGAAAAGCTGCCGGGCAAATAGATTCTGGTAGGCATATTCATTTATCACTCGCAAAGGGATTCGAAAGTTGCTATCAGCTCCTACGAAGCCGTCGAAAACATAAAGTTCCCGGTTCTGCAGGTAAGAAGTTATGCGGCGAAAGAGAGCCTCGAATTTCGACCGGGGAAAACGTTTATTGTTGTTCCACCAAATTTCACCTGCGCTTTTCGGGTTTTCTACTATGAACTTGTCCTCGGGAGAACGGCCTGTGTATTTTCCGGTATTGACTATTAAAGCGCCGGTATTGCCGAGGACGCCTTCACCTCTTTTCAAAGCGTGTTCTATTAACAATGGTACGGGCAAATTGAAATGGACTTTGCGGGGGTTTGTTAACCCCAGAGATTTTAAATGTTTCATTATTGAAGGCCCCCTATGTAAATAATATATCTTAATCCTTTTTTATGATGCACAATAATATTGTATACAATATTATAGTATAATATAAAATTGTATTCTGCAAGAAAATTTCTTCGACGGGTTGCAAATATTGAAAGAAGAAAGCAAATAGAATATAATTAAGGGTCGTAGAAACTTGCAGAAAAAAGAAAGGCTGGGGTCGTTTTTGACGGAAAGGCAAAATTCTTTTTTAAAAGGTGCCATGGTGCTTACGGCGGCCGGATTTCTTGTAAAGATACTGGGAGCGGTATACAGGATTCCCCTTGCCATGATGATAAAAGAAGAGGGTATGGGCCTTTATCAAATGGCTTATCCCATTTACGTGACGTTGCTTTCCATTTCCACAGCAGGTCTTCCCACCGCTATATCGAAGATGGTGGCAGGAGAAGTGGCGGTTAAAAGATACCGCAATGCTTACAGGATTTTTAAAGTGTCTTTGATGGTTCTTACGATAGTCGGTGCATTGCTTGCTTTATTTTTAATGATAAACGCACGGTTTTTGGCAGAAAAGGTCCTTGGAAATCCAAAGGCCTTTTACCCTTTGCTCAGTATTTCGCCTGCTATTTTTTTCGTGTCGGTGATGTCGTGCTTTCGCGGTTTTTTTCAAGGGTTGCAGGACATGACCCCTTCTGCCTTGTCTCAGGTGGTTGAACAGATAGGGCGGGTTGTATCAGTATTTTTGCTGGCGACCGTTCTCCTTCCCCGCGGCGTAGAATATGCGGCTGCAGGGGCGGCTTTTGGGCCAGTGGTGGGCTCGGTGGCGGGATTACTGGTGCTGGTGGCCGTCTACAGCAGGAAGAAGGCCAGCATCTTTGGTTCTTTTGAAGAAGCCTCGAATTCCCGGATTGAAAATCCTTTTAAAATAGCGTGGCAGCTTTTTTATTATGCGGTGCCAATAACTTTAGGAGGACTTATTGTGCCAGTTATGAACCTGGCCGATGCGGCGATAGTGACAAGAAGGCTTCAAGATGCGGGTTTTTCAATGTTAAGGGCTACACAGCTTTATGGCCAGCTCACAGGGATGGCTGCACCTATCATAAATCTCCCGGCAGTGGTGACCATGAGCATCGCCGCAAGTCTCGTGCCGGCGATATCTGAAGCAATGGCTCTGAAAAGTGGGCAACTGGTGGCTCAAAGAGCCAAGACCGGCATTAGGGTGACGCTGATGTTTGCACTTCCGGCTGCGGTGGGATTATACGTGCTGGCCGAGCCGGTGTGTGCCCTCCTTTACAAAAACCCGGAGGCCGGTATTCCTCTTTCAATTTTATCGTGGGGTATAATATTTTTGGCTCTCCAGCAGACCACGACCGGCATTCTCCAGGGAATAGGAAAAACTACGGTGCCTGTAAAAAATTTGGCCTTGGGAGCGGTTTTTAAAGTGGGCATAAATTATACTTTAACCGCACTGCCTTTTATAAATATAAAAGGAGCGGCCATGGGTACCGTGGCCGGTTACTTTATAGCATCGCTTTTTAATTTTATTTCTGCGATGAAATATACTGGCATGAATTTGCAGCTTAGGGACATGGTAATAAAACCAGCGGCTGCTGCTGCTTTTATGGGACTTTTGGTGCGCAATTTTTATAATCTTATAGCCACTTACGGATACGGCAGTGGTATTGCAACGCTGGGCTCAGTAGGTGCGGGCGTTTTCGTGTATGCGGCTGTACTTCTGGCATTAGGTGGAGTGGGAGAAGAAGAGCTAAGCCTGCTACCTGGAGGAGCGCGGTTAATCGGCTGGTTGAAAGGTATTAATTTTAAAAGGAGGTGATTAGTACGTCCAGCTATTCCATTCGGGATCTTGTTGATATAATGGCCAAGTTGAGGGGGGAAAACGGCTGCCCTTGGGACAAGGCCCAAACTCCGGAGACGCTAAAGCAGTTTTTACTGGAAGAGACCTTTGAGGTTATAGATGCCATAGATAAAAGCGACCCCAAAGAGCTGTCGGAAGAGCTCGGCGACCTTCTTTTGCAGATAGTTTTTTTATCGAGGATTGGCGAAGAAAGGGGAGAATTTAAATTCAATGATGTGGTTCAAATTATCTGCGAAAAGATGATTCGCCGCCATCCCCATATTTTTGGCGAAAAAAGGCTTGAAAGTGCCGAGGAAGTGCTTAAACATTGGGAGGAGATAAAGAAAGAAGAAAAAGAAGTTGGATCTTATGCCGAAACGATGGACAAGATCCCCGAGTCCTTTCCGGCTTTGATGAGAGCTTACAAAGTTCAAGAGAAAGCTGCGAGGGTGGGCTTTGATTGGGAGAACGTGGATGGAGCTCTGGGAAAGGTGTACGAAGAGCTCAATGAGTTAAAGGAAGTATATAAAGGCATTGATAGAGGCAAAATAATGGAAGAGATAGGGGATCTTTTATTTGCAATGGTAAATGTGGCGAGGTTTCTCGGCGTAAACCCGGAATTGGCCTTAAGGGGAGCTACCAATAAGTTTATCCGCCGGTTTAAATATGTCGAAGAAGAAGCGTCAAAAATGGGCAAAAAATTACAGGAAATGACATTAAAAGACATGGACAGACTCTGGGACAAAGGGAAAATTCAAGAAAAAAAGTTATAAATTGCCTTGAGACAAGAAGGATTTTGGCTTTTCGCGGAGAATAGACTAATTATGATAAAAGGTTTTAAACTTAAGAATTATTAAGGAGGGAAGCTGAGTGAACAAAGCGGAATTAATCTCGGTGATGGCGGAAAAGAGCGGATTGACCAAAAAAGATTCAGAAAAAGCTCTGAATGCATTTATTGAAGCCGTTTCCGAGGCCCTTGCAAAGAAAGATAAAGTACAGCTTGTTGGATTTGGTACCTTTGAGGTTAGGGAAAGGAGTTCGAGGAAAGGCCGCAATCCTCAGACGGGAGAGGAAATTGACATTCCTGCGGCTGCTATTCCTGCTTTTAAAGCTGGCAAGGCCCTGAAAGATATGATAAACAAATGAAAAGACTGCAATAATATTTCGATTTTATGGATAAATGATAGGCTCGAAGGGGCCTATTTTTTTATTCCCCGATAATTAATTTTTCATATTAGAAAAATACTAATATCGTAGCTTGTCAATAAAAAAATCGGACCTAGGGAGGCTTGGATATGAGGACAAAACTGCAGGTTTTGCTGATAATGGCTTTAATATTGACTTTGATACTCCCTGGATGCAGAGCGAGGCAGGGCGTTGAAAAGACTCACGAACTTCCGAAAATTCCGGATAAGATAAGCCGGGGACAGGGCAAAGAGCCGGAGCTTGTAGTGTATGAAGTAGAAAGCGGGCAGAGGAAAAAGATGAAACTGGAGGATTACGTGGCGGGCGTTGTGGCTGGAGAGATGGAAAACAACTGGCCTGTGGAAGCCCTTGCGGCTCAGGCAATACTGGCTAGGACTTATGTTTTGGAATTCGTCAAAAGTAAAGGAACTTCTAAGTACGGAGATGCCCACATTTCTACTGACTTTGAAGAAGCACAGGCCTGGAATCCGGGCAATATCAACGATAGAATAAAAAAGGCCGTAGAAATGACCAGAGGCGAAGTCATATCATATAAAGGGAATTTTGTAAAAGCTTGGTTTCATTCCCATGCGGGAGGCCTCACTGCTACTGCAAAGGAAGGGTTGAATTATAAAGAAGAAGAGCCGCCGTATATTGCGGTGGTTAAATCTCCTGATGAGAACGCGGGGCCTGAGGGCAAGCGAGTGTGGAAGGCTGCTTTCAGAAAGGATGAATTAAAGCGACTTTTGAAAGAAAAGCTAGGGCAAGAAACCGGAGAAATAAACGAAGTATCCGTGTTGGAAAGGGGGCCTTCAGGCAGGGCGACTAAGATTAAAATAGGCAGTGCCGTCGTTCACGCCGCGGATTTGAGGACGGCTCTTGATCCTATGAGGATGAGATCTACGTTGCTTACAAGTTTGAGAATCGAAAAGGACAAGATAATCATGGAAGGCAAAGGTTTCGGACACGGGGTGGGAATGTCTCAATGGGGCGCCCGGGTTTTTGCAGAACAAGGGAAGTCTCCAGAAGACATAATAAGGTATTATTTCAAGGATGTAAAAATAGTGAAACTATGGGATTAAAATCGTCATAAAACAAATCCCTCCCTAATATAATTTCCTAAGGGAGTTATTTGAAGGGAGGGTTTTTTGTTGGAAGAGAAAAGGCCCTCAAAGCACCGTATTGTTTTAAATGACAGGGAGATTTTAGAAATTAACGGTGTGCTTAATGTTGACAAATTCACCGATGAGGATATAGTAGTTTCTACAGAAAGGGGCGTGCTCAACATAAAAGGTGAAAAAATGCTTATGAAGCAATTAAATCTCGATGAAGGGATAATAGTCATAGAAGGTTACGTGAAAGCACTTTCGTATGCAGAAGAAATTGCATCTGCGGAAAAAGGGAAAAGGTTTTTAAGCCGGCTTTTTAAGTAAGGGTCAAATGGGCAGAGGAAGGGAAATAGTCTATGAATATAGCCGAAGTAGATGTGCAGCTTATTTTCCTTGCAGGGGCCATATCGTCGGGAATTATAGCAGGACTTTTTTTTGATATTTACAGGAGGTTGAGGAGGTTTTTAAAGCCAGGGCCTATTTTGACTTCAGTTGGCGATTTTATGTATTGGATTTTTATGGCTCTTGGAACTTTTTACATTATTTATAAAATAAATTACGGTCAAGTAAGAATTTACCTTTTTTTTGGATTTGCTACAGGACTTTTGGTATATTGCTGCGCCGTAAGCCCTTATGTTATAAGAGTTTTAATTATAATAGAGAGGATTATGTGTGGGATAGCCTGTTTTCCGCGAAAAATTTTTTGTTATACAATGCGATGGAAACCGGTGAGGCTTTTGAAGAGAATAGTAGAAGAAGCCAGGAGGATGATGCCAAAAAGAAAATATTAATTAAAGAGGATTTTTCAAGGATTCATAGAATTTAATAACAAAAGGAGGGCTTGCGGTGGGCGCGAAGAAGAGGATTAAAATAGGCAGGGTATTGTTTTTGATTTTTTTGATATATTTCATTTATACATTTGCAGTTCAGCAGTTTAAAATCAACGATTTAAGAAGGCAGGAAGTTGAACTAAGCAGTGAGATAACACGGCTTTCTGCCGAGAGAGAGAAGTTAAAAAAAGAAATCGAGCTTTTGAACACCGAAAGTTACATAGAAGAATTGGCAAGAGACCAACTTGGTTTGGTTAAGCCCGGAGAGATTCTATATAAAGTATCGCCGAGGCGTTGAGGGTTAAAGCTAAATTTTTATTGACTTAAGTTCTATATATGGAGTATAATAAGGCCATTGAGTGTAATCTTTGAAGGAGGAATACTTTTATAATGCCTGTGCAGGTGGGACAAATTGTTGAGGGCAAAGTTACGGGAATAACCAAATTCGGAGCTTTTGTGGAGCTTCCCGAAGGCGTTACGGGATTGGTGCATATTTCGGAGGTGGCAGAGGGATACGTAAAAGACGTGAGGGATTATCTCAACTACAACGACGTAGTAAAAGTAAAGGTCATTGCCATATCCGAGGACGGTAGGGTAAGCCTTTCGATTCGGAAGACAAGGGAGAATGCCAAGCCCCGCAGAACTAATGCCATGAGTTTTGAAGAAAAGCTGGCGAAATTTTTAAAGGAAAGCGAAGAACGCCAAAAGGATTTAAAGAAATACGTGGCAAAGAAGGGGACAAGTGGATATAAGCGCAAAGCGTATTAAAAAGATATTTTGCAGACATCCAGGGTAAAGACCCTGGATTTTTAGTTCCATTAGTGAAGACAAGGAGGATTTTTATGAAAGCGGCTGTCATAGACTTGGGCTCTAATTCTGTGAGGCTTCTCGTTGCAGAGATTGAGGAAGGGAAAATAAACCAAATATTTAAGGATCTGGCGACAACCCGCCTCGGAGCGGGTGTAGTAAAAAATGGGATGCTTTGGCGGGATTCGATTGAGAAAACTGTATCGGCAGTGGAGGCTTTTAAAAACAAGGCTATGGCTTTCGGCTGCCAGCGAATAGTTGCTTTTGCAACCAGTGCCGTCCGTGAAGCCAAAAACGGCGGTGAATTTATGCAAGAATTGAAGGAAAGGGTCGGCCTTGAAGTGAGGCTTCTCTCGGGACGGGAGGAAGCGAAACTTTCGTTCATTGGAGCAAAGGAATCCCTTAAAGTTGAAGGACGGGCTCTGGTCATAGATATAGGGGGAGGCAGCACAGAATTTGCTTTAGGTGAAAAGGAGATAGAATTGGAAGAGAGCCTGCCGATGGGGGCGGTAAGATGGACGGAGCAATTTTTGAAGTCTGATCCGCCAAAAAATGAAGAGATAAAGGCCCTGCAGATGGAAGCAAGGAAGTTGCTCTCAGGCTTTGAAAAAAATTTTAAGAAAGTGAAAGCAGGTGGGGTAAACGCAATTGGCGTCGGTGGAACTTTTACGTCTCTTTGTGCCATTTTAAAAAAACTAGAGGAATATCACTGGACTAAAGTGCACGGGACTTACCTCGAATACGAAAAGATGGAAAAAATGACAAAAGAGCTTTGCGGCTTCAACTTAGATCAAAGAAAAAAAATCCCCGGCCTTGCAGCGGAGCGTGCCGACATTATAGCGGCAGGAGCGCTTATAGCTTTAGAAATAATGAGGTTCCTCGGGCTCAAAACCATCGTCGTAAGCGAGGCGGACTTAATGGAGGGGTTTTTATTGACAAATTAACTTCCCTGTGATATTATTATAAACTGCACGATTATGGACAAAATTAGTCAAACGGTGCGAGGTTGAATAAAGCAAGCTGAAAATGGTTAATATTATATAGATGAGATGTGGCGGCAAAAACCAAAAGCAGGTTTAAAGTGAGGGCCTTGCTTTTGGCTATTTTTACTTTTATAAAGGGGTGAAAAATGGAATGGTTCGTCCTGTAAAAGTAGGAGGACGCACCCGCTGGAGTTTTGGGAAAATTCAAGAAGTGATGGATCTCCCATACCTTATAGAGATACAAAAAAATTCTTATGAATGGTTTTTAAGGGAAGGGTTAAGAGAAGTTCTCCAGGAATTTTCCCCCATAGAGGATTTTACAGGAAATCTCGTATTGGAATTTCTAGATTACACTTTGGACAACAATCCCAAATACTCGGTGGATGAATGCAAGGAAAGGGATGTTACATACGCTGTTCCTCTGAAAGTTCGGGTTAGACTCATAAACAAGGAGACGGGAGAGGTTAAGGAACAGGATGTTTTCATGGGCGATTTTCCGCTCATGACAGAAAACGGCACCTTTATAATAAACGGGGCAGAGCGGGTAATTGTAAGCCAGCTAGTGCGCTCTCCCGGTGTGTACTTCGACAGGCAGATAGATAAAAACGGCAGGGCCCTCTACATGGGAACCGTAATTCCCAACCGCGGTGCATGGCTTGAACTGGAGACTGACTCCAACGAAGTCATATACGTAAGGGTTGATAGGACCAGGAAAATTCCCGTAACCGTTCTTTTGAGAGCATTAGGTTACAGCACGAATGCCCAGATTCTGGAACTGTTGGGTGAGGACGAGAAAATCTTAAGGACCTTGGAGAAGGATAATACGGAGAATCAAGAAGAGGCTTTGATTGAGATTTACAAGCGCTTGAGGCCGGGTGAACCGCCGACCGTGGAAAATGCAAGGTCGCTGCTGGAGTCACTGTTTTTCGATCCCAAGCGATATGACCTGGCGAATGTCGGTAGGTATAAATTCAACAAGAAGCTCCGGTTGAAAAACCGAATTGTGGGGAAGACGGCTGCGGAGAACATAGAGGATCCCGCGACTGGAGAGATATTGGTAAAACAGGGTCAAAAAATCACCCGAAAGATAGCCGAAATGCTCGAACAGCACAGGATAAACGAAATCAAAGTGCAGGTTGAAGAAGATAAGGCCGTTAAGGTAATAGCCAATGGATATAAGGAAGGTGATGGTCCGGACGTATTCCGCACTGAAAAATACATCACCGTCGATGATATAGTTGCAACTGTCAATTATCTTCTCAACCTCTCTTACGGGATAGGAGACATAGACGATATAGATCACCTGGGCAACCGCAGGGTGAGGTCGGTAGGAGAACTTTTGCAAAATCAGTTCCGCATAGGCCTCGCCAGGATGGAAAGAGTTATCAAAGAACGGATGACCATTCAGGATGTGGATGCCATAACTCCTCAAGGGCTCATTAACATAAGACCTCTGGTAGCCGCAATAAAGGAATTTTTTGGAAGTAGCCAGCTTTCTCAATTCATGGATCAGACCAACCCCTTAGCAGAACTTACCCACAAAAGAAGGCTCAGTGCCCTGGGCCCCGGAGGCCTCAGCCGCGAGAGGGCCGGATTTGAAGTCAGGGACGTGCACTATTCCCATTACGGCCGCATGTGCCCTATAGAAACTCCGGAAGGACCCAACATCGGTCTTATAAGTTCGCTCAGCACTTACGCCAGGGTAAACGAATACGGCTTTATCGAGACCCCATACCGCAAGGTTGACAAGGAAAGAGGCGTAGTCACCGATGAAATTGAATACCTGACTGCCGACGAAGAAGATGAATATGTAATAGCCCAGGCCAACGTGCCCCTTGATGAAGAGGGAAGGTTTATTCAAAAGAGGGTTACGGCAAGATACAAGGACGAAACGATACTGGTTCCGGCGGAAGAGGTAGACTATATGGACCTTACGCCGAAGCAATTGGTCAGCGTTGCGACAGCTCTCATACCGTTCCTTGAGCACGACGACGCCAACCGCGCCCTCATGGGTTCCAACATGCAGCGCCAGGCGGTGCCACTTATAACCACCGAAGCGCCGTTAGTCGGCACGGGGATAGAATGGAGGGCGGCCTTGGACTCGGGTGTCATGATCGTAGCGAAAAATTCCGGCGTGGTGGAAAAGGTTACGGCAAGGGAAATAGTAATTCGTAGGGACAGTGACAACGGCCTTGACGTATATAAAGTCCACAAATTCATGAGGTCCAACCTGGGAACCTGCATTAACCAAAGGCCCATCGTGAGGAAGGGTGACAGGGTAGAAGCCGGCCAGCCTATAGCCGACGGGCCTTCTACCGACCATGGGGAGCTCGCTTTAGGAAAAAACGTGCTGGTGGCTTTCATGCCGTGGGAAGGCTACAACTACGAAGATGCCATTTTAATTTCGGAACGTCTTGTCAAAGACGATGTTTTCACGTCCATTCACATAGAGCAGTACGAAGCTGAAGCTAGGGACACTAAGCTAGGCCCTGAGGAGATTACGAGGGACATCCCCAACGTGGGTGAGGATGCTTTGAAAGATCTAGACGAAAGGGGAATCATACGAATAGGAGCCGAAGTCCGGGCTGGAGATATCCTGGTGGGCAAGGTGACTCCCAAAGGCGAAACAGAGCTTACGGCGGAAGAAAGGTTGCTAAGAGCCATCTTTGGGGAAAAAGCAAGGGAGGTAAGGGATACATCGCTACGCGTCCCGCATGGCGAATACGGTATAGTGGTAGACGTCAAGGTGTTTAGCAGGGAAAACGGAGACGAACTGCCGCCTGGAGTCAACCAGTTAGTGAGGGTGTACGTTGCTCAAAAACGCAAGATATCGGTTGGAGATAAGATGGCAGGTCGTCACGGGAACAAAGGGGTAATTTCAAGGATACTGCCGATTGAAGACATGCCCTTCTTACCCGACGGCACCCCGGTCGATATAGTGCTAAACCCCTTGGGAGTTCCTTCGCGAATGAACATCGGTCAGATACTTGAAACGCACCTGGGGTGGGCTGCAAAAGCATTGGGTTGGCACGTAGCAACTCCCGTTTTTGATGGTGCCGATGAGGAAGAAATCTTTGAATGTCTTAGGAAAGCGGGTCTGCCGGAAAATGGCAAGATAGAGCTAAGGGACGGACGTACCGGAGAGCCTTTTGATAGAAAAGTTACGGTAGGCTATATGTACATGTTGAAACTTGTTCACTTAGTGGACGATAAGATTCACGCCAGGTCCACCGGCCCCTATTCGCTCGTTACGCAGCAACCTCTTGGCGGAAAGGCACAGTTCGGAGGACAGAGATTCGGAGAGATGGAAGTGTGGGCTTTGGAGGCCTACGGTGCAAGCTATACCTTGCAGGAACTCCTTACTGTGAAGTCCGATGACGTGATGGGTCGCGTGAAAACTTACGAGGCCATCGTAAAAGGCGAAAACGTGCCGGAGCCGGGAATACCCGAATCTTTCAAGGTGCTCATAAAAGAATTGCAGTCGCTGTGCCTTGACGTAAAGATTCTTTCCGAGGATGCGAAGGAAATAGAAATTAAGGAAACTGATGACGATGAAGAAGTTGAAGGTCTGGATGTGAATATGGAAGGCTTCGAAGGTCAGGCGGAAACTCCGGTGACGGATGAAGAGGAAGAAGAACCGGAGGAAGAAGACCTGTACGAAGAACTGCTGTCGGATAGGGAATTGGAAAAAGATATGGATTTTGATGAGGACTTCGATGAGGAGTTGGATTTTGGAGAAAGCGATGAAGACGATTATTAATCAATGAAGGGAGAGACGCCCTTTGCTTGAGCTGAACTTTTTCGATTCCATAAGGATAGGTCTTGCCTCCCCGGAACAGATAAGAGAATGGTCAAGGGGCGAAGTAAAAAAGCCCGAAACCATAAACTACAGAACTTTAAAACCGGAAAAGCACGGACTTTTCTGCGAGCGGATATTCGGTCCTGTCAAGGACTGGGAATGTCATTGTGGCAAATACAAGAGAGTGAAATACAAAGGCGTTATATGCGACCGCTGCGGTGTAGAGGTTACAAAATCCAAAGTGCGCCGCGAGAGGATGGGGCACATTGAACTTGCTGCTCCCGTATCCCACATCTGGTTTTTGAAAGGAATACCCAGCAGAATCGGTCTAATGCTCGATATGTCGCCTCGGGCTTTGGAAAAAGTCATATATTTTGCTTCATACATTGTAATCGACCCGGGTAATACTCCTCTTGCTAAGAAACAACTTCTGACCGAAAAAGAATACAGGGAATACAGGGAAAAATACGGCAACGCATTCAGAGCAGGCATGGGTGCTGAAGCGATAAAAGAATTGCTGCAGGAAATCGATCTGGAAAAACTCGCCAAGGAACTCAGGGCCGAGCTCAAAGAGGCTAATGGCCAGAAAAAAGTTCGCATTTTAAGAAGGCTTGAAGTGGTGGAAGCTTTCAGGAAATCGGGCAACAGACCTGAGTGGATGATACTTGAGGTGATACCGGTTATCCCGCCGGACCTCCGGCCGATGGTCCAATTGGATGGAGGGCGCTTTGCCACTTCAGATTTAAACGACCTTTACCGCAGAGTTATAAACAGAAACAACAGGTTAAAGAGGCTTTTGGACCTGGGAGCACCTGACATAATAGTTCGCAACGAGAAGAGGATGCTCCAGGAGGCTGTCGACGCGCTCATAGACAACGGCAGGAGGGGAAGACCTGTAACCGGTCCCGGCAACAGGCCCCTTAAATCGCTGAGCGATATGTTAAAAGGCAAGCAGGGGCGCTTCAGGCAAAACCTTTTGGGTAAGCGCGTGGACTATTCGGGCAGGTCGGTAATCGTAGTAGGTCCCGAGCTCAAGCTCTACCAGTGCGGGCTTCCCAAGGAAATGGCATTGGAGCTTTTCAAACCTTTTGTGATGAAGAAACTGGTGGAGGAAGGATACGCCCACAATATAAAAAGTGCTAAAAGAATGGTGGAGAGGGTAAAACCCGAAGTGTGGGACGTACTCGAGGATGTCATAAAAGAACATCCGGTGCTTTTAAACAGGGCTCCTACACTTCACCGCCTGGGCATTCAGGCTTTTGAACCGGTGCTGGTGGAAGGCAGGGCTATCCAGATTCATCCGCTGGTCTGCACCGCATACAATGCCGACTTCGACGGCGACCAGATGGCCGTCCACGTCCCTCTTTCGGCTGAAGCCCAGGCAGAGGCAAGATTACTTATGCTTTCTACCAACAACATGCTAAAGCCAGCCGATGGAAAGCCAGTAGTCACTCCGACGCAGGATATGGTTCTGGGCATCTATTACCTCACTATAGAGAGAGACGGCGTAAAAGGCGAAGGTAGGTATTTTTCCTCTCCCGAAGAAGCTGTCTTGGCATATCACATGGGCGAGGTATCCCTCCATGCCAAAGTCAATGTAAGAGTGACGAGGGAAATCAACGGGAAAAAGTGTTCTAAAATAATAAAGACTACGCCGGGCCGTATAATTTTCAACGAGTGCATACCCCAGAACCTCGGTTTTGTAGATAGGAGCAAGGAAGAAAATCTCTTTGAGCCGGAACTAAATATGTTGGTCGATAAAGGCAAACTAGGAGAAATAGTAGACCGCTGCTACAAAAAACACGGAACGACAAAGACCGCTGAAGTGCTCGACAAAATAAAAGAATTAGGTTTTCATTTTGCTACAAAAGCAGGTATTACCATAGGCATCACCGATATTGAGATACCGGAGGACAAGGAAAAAATCATTTCCGAGGCGGAAGAACAGGTCGACCAGGTAGAACTAATGTACAGGCGAGGGCTCATTTCCGACGAAGAACGCTATGAAAAAGTCATCGAGATATGGGCTAATGCCACGGAGAAGGTCACTGAAAGTTTGATGAACAGCCTGGATAAATTGAACTCGGTCTACATGATGGCTAATTCCGGCGCAAGAGGTAATAAGCAGCAGATAAGACAGTTGGCCGGGATGAGGGGCCTCATGGCCGACACAGCTGGGCGCATCATAGACCTGCCGATTAAGGCCAATTTCAGAGAAGGGCTTACCGTGTTGGAATACTTCATATCAACCCATGGCGCAAGAAAAGGGCTTGCCGATACAGCTTTAAGGACTGCCGATTCTGGTTACCTGACTAGGCGCCTGGTGGATGTAAGCCAAGACGTGATAGTGAGGGAACTGGACTGCGGCACAACAGAAGGCGTCACCGTAAGAGCTATAATGGACGGCAAGGAAGTGATAGAAACCTTAAGAGAGCGAATCGATGGCCGTTATGCTCTGGAGGATGTGGTAGATCCCAGAACCGGCGAAGTTCTAGTAAGGGCCAACGAAATGATTACCGACGAAATTGCGGATAAGATAGTAGCCGCAGGTATAGAGGAAGTAAAAATCCGTTCGGTCTTCACCTGCAGGACTCGCCACGGCGTTTGCGCCAAGTGCTACGGGAAAAACCTTGCTACCGGAAAACCTGTAGAAGTAGGTGAAGCGGTGGGGATTATAGCAGCCCAGTCCATTGGGGAGCCCGGAACGCAGCTCACTATGAGAACGTTTCACACTGGTGGAATTGCCGGATATGACATAACTCAGGGTCTTCCGAGGGTAGAAGAATTATTTGAGGCAAGGAGGCCCAAAGGGCAAGCGGTCATTGCAGAAAATGCCGGCATGGTCAGGATTCTGGACACCAAGAAAAAGAGGGAAGTGGAGGTTGCCGGCGACGACGGAGAAGCCAGGGTTTACCAGATTCCTTATGGAGCAAGGCTGACGGTGGAAAACGGGAGCCGCGTCGAAGCAGGAGACCCATTGTGCGAAGGACCCATAAATCCCCACGACATATTGAGAATTAAAGGCGTAGGTGGAGTTCAGGCTTACCTGTTACAGGAAGTGCTTAAGGTCTACCGAATGCAGGGAGTGGATATAAACGATAAGCACATTGAAATTATAATCCGACAGATGCTGCGCAAGGTGAAAATAGAGGATCCGGGAGATACAGAGCTTTTGCCGGGTGAACTAGTAGATATATTTGAATTTGAAGAGATAAATGAGCACGCAAAGCAGGAAGGTAAAAAGCCCGCAGAAGCAAGGAGGGTCCTGTTGGGCATAACAAAAGCGTCCCTTGCCACTGATTCGTTCTTGTCCGCGGCGTCCTTCCAGGAAACGGCGCGAGTTCTTACGGAAGCGGCCATAAAAGGCAAGATTGACCCGCTTATAGGACTTAAAGAGAACGTAATAATAGGGAAACTTATTCCTGCGGGTACTGGAATGAAGCGCTACAGGAACATCAAAATAAACGTAGAGGGGCAGGGGCAAGAAAATCAATCTACGAACCAACAGTAAAACTTTATTGACACTTACTTTTGATAATGCTAAAATATATAGGTGCGTGCTCAAGCTTTAAAATAGCGACAAGCTTGAGGAGGGCATGGAATGCTTAGTAAATTGAAAAGCGCCCCCAAGAAAACTGTAGGGACCAAACAAACACTGAAAGCTGTAGAAAAAGGACAGGCATCTGTGGTGTTCATTGCTGAAGACGCGGAGGAGCACGTAGTTGCCGGGCTGAAAGAACTATGTAGGGCTAAAGGCATCGAAATAGTGCCTGTAGCTACTATGAAGGAACTGGGGGAGGCGTGTGGCATCGACGTAGGGGCAGCATCGGCTGCGATATTAAATCAACAATAGAAAACGGAAAATGCCCCTATTATGGGGCATTCTTTTTTGCAGAATTGCTTGGGAAGGAGGTGTAACGATGCCGACAATAAACCAGTTGGTGAGGAAAGGAAGGAAAAAGGTTGTTTCCAAATCTAAATCTCCTGCATTGAGAGGATGTCCTCAGAAGCGTGGAGTGTGTACCGTTGTAAAGACCACGACACCTAAAAAGCCCAACTCAGCCTTGAGGAAGATAGCAAGGGTAAGGCTTACCAATGGTATGGAAGTTACAGCTTATATTCCGGGCATAGGTCACAACCTCCAGGAACACTCCGTGGTTTTGGTAAGAGGCGGCAGGGTAAAGGACTTACCTGGTGTAAGGTACCACATCATCCGCGGCGCATTAGATGCTGCAGGAGTCGCCAACAGGAGACAGGGTCGCTCCCTTTACGGGGCTAAAAGGCCGAAGTCTTAATTGAAAGGAGGGAAGAGGATGCCGAGAAAAGGTCATGTCGTTCGAAGAGATGTGCCAGAAGATCCCATCTACAAGAGCAAGTTAGTGACTAAGCTCATTAATAAACTAATGTACGATGGGAAAAAGAGCATCGCTCAAAAGGCATGCTACAGAGCTTTTGAGATAATCCGCGAAAAAACAGGAAAGGATCCATTGGAAGTTTTCCATGAAGCGTTGAAAAACGTGATGCCGGTCCTTGAGGTTAGACCTCGTAGGGTAGGCGGTGCTACCTACCAGGTGCCTATAGAAGTGCCCGAGCACAGGCGAATTTCTTTAGGTATTCGTTGGCTCGTGGAGTATGCCCGCGAGCGCAATGACAAGAAGACTATCCAAGAAAAATTAGCCGCAGAGATAATGGATGCTGCCAACGGGACGGGCGGTGCGGTGAAGAAGAAGGACGAAACTCATAGGATGGCTGAAGCCAACAGGGCTTTTGCCCACTACCGGTGGTAATACGAGCTATTGTGGGTCTTTTTTGCCATTTTATACAGAAAGGGGTGTAGCAAATGCCTAGACAGATTCCGCTGAACAGATTGAGGAATATAGGTATAATGGCTCATATAGACGCCGGGAAGACCACTACCACCGAAAGAATCCTCTTTTACACTGGGAAAGTGCATAAACTTGGCGAAGTTCACGAAGGTACCGCTACAATGGACTGGATGGTGCAGGAACAGGAAAGGGGCATAACTATAACTTCGGCTTCCACGACCTGCTACTGGAAGGATCACCAGATTAATATCATAGATACGCCAGGCCACGTGGATTTCACCGTAGAAGTAGAGCGGTCCCTGCGCGTGCTTGATGGGGCTGTGGCGGTTTTCTGCGCAAAAGGCGGTGTTGAACCCCAGTCCGAGACTGTATGGCGGCAGGCGGATAAGTACCATGTTCCGCGGATAGCGTATGTGAACAAGATGGATATAATCGGTGCTGACTTTTATAATGTTGTAAAACAGATTAAGGAAAGATTAGGGGCGAATCCTGTACCGATACAGGTGCCTATAGGGTGCGAGAATGAATTCAGAGGAATAGTGGACCTCGTCGGTATGAGGGCTTATATCTATACTAACGATTTGGGGACGGATATTCAGGTTACAGAAATCCCCGAAGATATTAAAGAAAAAGCGGAAGAATACAGGGAAAAGTTGCTCGAATCCGTCTCGGATCTAGACGAGGCCATTATGGAGAAGTTTCTGGAAGGCGAAGAAATATCGGAAGAAGAAATAAAAGCAGCCCTAAGAAAAGCGTGTGTAGAAGTAAGAGCCGTTCCGGTGCTTTGCGGTTCTTCCTACAGGAATAAAGGTGTCCAGCTCCTTTTAGACGCAATAATCGACTACTTGCCTTCACCTCTTGACATACCTCCGGTAAAAGGAGTGGATCCCGCAACCGGTGAAGAAATCGAAAGGATAGCTAGCGACGACGAAGCTTTTTCAGCTCTGGCATTCAAAATTATGAGCGACCCGTATGTGGGCAAATTGACCTATTTCAGGATTTATTCCGGAACTTTGAAGGCGGGTTCTTACGTGTATAACTCTACGAAAAATAAGAAGGAAAGAATAGGCAGGATTTTGAGGATGCATGCAAACCACAGGCAGGAAATGGAAGAGGCTATGACGGGAGAAATCGTTGCGACCGTCGGTTTGAAGGATACCACTACGGGCGACACACTGTGTGCCGAAGAAAAGCCCATAATTCTGGAATCCATGCAGTTCCCAGAACCGGTTATTTCAGTAGCTATTGAGCCGAAAACCAAGGCAGATCAAGAAAAGATGAGTATTGCGCTTCAGAGACTGGCTGAAGAGGACCCAACCTTTAGAACTTACACAGATCCGGAGACCGGCCAGACCATTATTTCAGGTATGGGAGAACTGCACCTTGAAATAATAGTTGACAGGATGTTTAGGGAGTTTAAGGTTCAGGCCAACGTAGGCAGACCCCAGGTGGCCTATAAAGAAACCATCAGGAAATCCGTCAAGGCAGAAGGTAAGTACATCCGCCAGACCGGAGGCCGCGGCCAATACGGTCACGTGTGGCTTGAAATCGAGCCTCTTGAACCCGGAAAAGGCTATGAGTTCGTCAATAAGATCGTCGGCGGCGTAATTCCTAAAGAATATATACCGGCAGTAGATGCAGGTGTTCGTGAAGCCATGCAAAACGGAGTCCTTGCCGGTTATCCGGTAGTGGATGTAAAAGTAACGCTGTTTGATGGTTCATACCATGAAGTTGACTCTTCGGAAATGGCATTCAAAATAGCAGGTTCGGTAGCCTTCAAGGAAGCAATGAAGAAAGCGGATCCGGTGCTTTTAGAGCCGATAATGAAAGTTGAGGTAGTGGTGCCCGAAGAATACATGGGTGATGTCATAGGCGACCTGAATTCCAGAAGGGGGCACATAGAAGGCGTCGAAATGCGGGGCAACGTTCAGGTCATAAGAGGTTACGTGCCGCTTGCTGAGATGTTTGGATATGCTACTGACCTCAGGTCCAAGACGCAGGGCCGAGGCACGTACACCATGCAGTTCTCGCACTACGCCGAGGTGCCCAAAAATATTGCAGAAACCATTATCAACAAATAATCTGAAAAGGAGGAAAAGCGATGGCAAAGCAAAAATTTGAGAGGAAGAAGCCTCACGTAAACGTAGGCACGATAGGTCACGTAGACCACGGGAAGACCACATTGACAGCGGCGATAACGAGGGTTTTGTCGACCGCTGGATTTGCGAACTTTGTAGCTTACGACCAAATAGACAAGGCGCCCGAGGAGAGGGAGCGCGGAATAACGATAGCGACGGCGCACGTGGAATACGAGACTGAAAAGAGGCACTACGCCCACGTGGATTGTCCGGGGCATGCCGACTACGTAAAGAACATGATAACAGGGGCGGCGCAGATGGACGGTGCGATACTGGTGGTATCGGCGGCTGACGGGCCGATGCCCCAGACGAGGGAGCACATCCTGCTGGCGAGGCAGGTAGGGGTGCCGTATATAGTGGTATTCATGAACAAGGTGGACATGGTGGACGATCCGGAGCTTTTGGAACTTGTGGAGATGGAAGTGAGGGAGCTACTTTCCACGTATGAATTTCCTGGGGATGAAGTGCCGGTGATAGCAGGTTCAGCGTTGAAGGCGTTAGAGTGCGGGTGCGGCAAGAGGGAGTGCGAATGGTGCGGCAAGATATGGGCTTTGATGGACGCGGTAGACGAATATATACCGACGCCGCAGCGGGATGCTGACAAGCCGTTCCTGATGCCGATAGAGGACGTATTTTCCATAACAGGCCGTGGGACGGTAGTGACGGGGAGAGTAGAGAGAGGGACATTGAAAGTAGGAGACGAAGTAGAGATAGTGGGACTTTCACCGGAGAAGAAGAAGACGGTAGTGACAGGAGTAGAGATGTTCCGGAAGGTATTGGACCAGGCGGTAGCAGGGGACAACATAGGAGCGCTGCTTCGCGGCATAGACAAGAACGAAGTAGAGAGGGGCATGGTAATAGCAAAACCTGGGAGTGTGCATCCGCACACGAAGTTTAAGGGACAGGTATACGTTTTGAAGAAGGAAGAAGGGGGAAGGCACACGCCGTTTTTCAACGGATACAGGCCGCAGTTTTACTTTAGGACGACGGACGTGACAGGGGTAATAAAGTTACCGGAAGGCACGGAGATGGTAATGCCCGGGGACAACATTGTAATGGAGATAGAGCTGATAGCGCCGATAGCGATGGAAGAAGGCCTTCGTTTTG